>NZ_JANSHW010000140.1:0-6721 GCF_047461815.1 Synechococcus sp. R6-10 | reverse complement strand
GGAAACATTCAGAGATCGGCCCACGTTCCTAAAGGCAGCTTGCACCTGAGGCCAGCGGGATTCCTGGGTAGAGGCTGTCAGCGTGTAGAGGCGATGGTGCCGAACGGTTACCGTCACCACCTCGTGACGAAGCTGGGATCCCATATCGGTTTGGTATTCCAGCAGGTAATAGGGGTGCTCCTGCCGCTCAAAGGCTTCGGCAGACAACAGCTTGGCCGAGCGACCGGATCCCTCAGGAGCAATGATCTTCTCCGCCACCAACTGCCCCACCTCATCCGGGCTGCCCAGATCGGCAATCGTCTCCCCTTTGTCAAATGGGGCGATCATCAAGCTGACGTTCTCGGTCTCGTACACCAGGTCGCGCAGGAGTACCACCGGCCCTTTTCCCGGCCCAAGATTGACCGCCACCATGCCATTGGGGTAGGCAAAAGCAAAGGCTCCGCTGGGATCCCTGTAGGCCCGTAGGTTAGAGCCTGCGGAACAGGCACCGACCACCAAGCTGAGGCAGACACAGAGCAGCAACAGCGCTCTAGACAGCCACGGGCTGGTTGCGTAAGTGGGCCACAGGCCTGATCGGGCAGAATGCCCGCCTCGTGCTGCTGACATTGCTGGGATCCTCTCCTCAGATGGGTTGCCTATTGTTCCTTTATCATCCTAGTACGAGCGCACTCCCTCTAGCCCATTGACCGTCAATTCCCAACGGAAAACTCCCCCTGCAACTTAGCAGCGGGGTTGCCGACGTGGGTTGAAAAGCGAGGGATCCCCAAGCTTGGAAGCAACTGCCGCTATTGGGGGAGCCGCTTCTCGAAATCCAGATCCGGTAGCGGCAGGTTGGCCTGGGCACCTCCTTGGCCGGTGAGCATTGCCAAGCGGCGGGAGATTTCATCGTCCATGGCCATTTCATCCAGTTGGGCAGCAATCTGCTCGCTGCGATCTTCCGAGAGTTCGCTCATGGCTCGGGATTTGAGCTGGCGAGCCTGGATAGCATTCTTTGCCGCCTCAAATTGGGACTTGGCCGAGTCGATGTTGTAGGAGTTGTTGACGCGGGTCATCTGCTCCAGAGCTTGGTTCACCTCGTTGATGTCTTTGAGGTTGCTCAGCTCGCTCTTGTAAGCGGCCAATCGCTCTTTCTCGCGGGCCAGCTTTTGCTTGGCGGCGTTGACGTAGCGCTCGGCAGTTTCCACGTTCTCCTTGAGGGGGCCGAGAATGGCCTCAATTTGCAGCGCTTGGGACATAGCCAGGCGGGCAGCCTCTTGATCGCCCCGTTGGGCGGCCAGGCGAGCCTTGTTCTCCAGGGCCTGGTACTCCCGCACCTTTTGCATGTACTTCTGCTCAGCCCGCTGATAGGCAGCCACTTGGGTGGCAACGGCTTCCGTGAGACGCTGAACCGTCTCCTGCATCGTGCGTAGGGATTCTTCCGCCACCATCACCGCCCCTGTGCCGCCTTTCTCCACCGGGATCCCCCACAGCCAGTTCCAAGTTCCGACGATGACGCTGCCGGCCCGTTGCCCAAAAATGCCGTAGATAATCTTGCGTGCGCCCATGGCCTGACCCTCCTGCTTGTGCGTGCCTCTACTGTATTTAACTTTCTCCCTGACTGGAAAGATCCCAGGGATCCGGCAAGTGGACAAATTCAAATCCCCGCTCCTGCAAAGCTGGGATCAACTGCCGCGTCACCTCAGCCACTTGGGCTCCTCCTTGTACCCCATCGTGCAGCACGATCAAGGAGCCAGGCCGCACCTGGGCCAGCACCCGCTCCACTACCACCGATACCGGTGGGATCAGCCAATCCTCAGGCACCACGCTCCACATCACCGGACAAAAGCCCCAACGGCGCAAATCCGCAAGCGTCTGCGGCCAAAACAAGCCATTGGGCGGGCGCACAGCCCGATAATCGTCAGGGATCCCGCCACAGGCAGCCACCAGGGCAGCTTGGCTGCGCTTCAGGCTCTGTTGAAGTTCGTCAGGGGCAAGCTGGGTGAAGGAGCGATGCTGCCAGCCGTGAAGGCCAATGCGGTGGCCTTGTTGGCGGATCTGACGGGCTAGGTGGGGCCAGCGCTGCACCCGTTCTCCCAACACAAAAAACGTGGCCGACACCTGAAAATCCATCAAAACCTGCAGCAAAGCCGGAGTGTACTCGGGGTGAGGGCCATCGTCAAACGTCAGGGCCACCCGCTGGGTATGGGGATCTGCCGGCAGCTCCCACAGGCCGTCGGGAAAGAGAGTCTTGAGGCCCCAGTGCAGGGGTGGGTAGAGGGATGGGGGCAGGATTTGCCGAGAAGAGAAGGGCATTGTGGTGAGCTGTATGTTGTCCAAAACCAGAAGCCAATGCTTTGGGTGATCAGTTGGGTTGGCAAATTGAGGTGTTGCCGATCAAGCCAATAAATTGAAAAAATGGGCATGAGCATTGTAGCTAACAAAACAGACAGGGGTGGCGGGCCTATCGATGGCTTTTTGGATCTTGCCGTAGCCGGGTCACAGAAGTTGGAATTGGAATCCCGTCCTGTTGACCGCCGGGCGCTCTTGCTGAGTTCTTGAGGCCGATGATGGATGTGGGATCCCTTCTGCCCATAGCCCAGATCCGATAGGCTAGATTCACCCTCAAGGTATCAGCTGATGGCTTGGCAAACTCCAACACTGCTGCTGGTGGATGGTCACTCTCTGGCCTATCGCTCCTTCTACGCCTTTGCCTACAGCCGCGAGGGGGGGTTGCGCACTTCCACTGGGATCCCCACCAGCGTCAGCTTTGGCTTTTTGAAATCGCTGTTAGAAGTCTTGGACAAATACACCCCTACCCATGTAGCCGTTGCCTTTGATACACGGCAGCCCACTTTTCGCCACGAGGCCGACGAAACCTACAAATCAGGCCGCCCGGAAACGCCACCGGAGTTTATCGAAGATGTGGAGAACCTGAAGCAGGTGTTGACGGCACTACGCATCCCGATTTTGGTGGTGCCTGGTTTTGAAGCCGATGACATTTTGGGCACCCTCAGTAGGCTAGCCCCCCAAGATTACCGGGTGCAGATCTTAAGTGGCGATCAAGATCTGTTCCAGTTGATCGATACCGATGGAAGAGTTCGGGTTTTGCACCTCAACAGCAAAGATCGCATCAGCGAGTTTGGCCCCGAACAAGTGAAAGAAAAATTGGGCATCTGGCCTTGGCAGGTGGTGGATTATAAGGCCCTCTGTGGTGACCCTTCTGACAACATTCCCGGGGTGAAAGGGATCGGCCCCAAGCGAGCTGTGGAGCTGCTGGAGCGCTACGGCAGTTTGGATGAAATTTTCGACCACCTGGACGAGATCCAAGGAAAAGTCCAGCAATACCTCAAAGAAGGGATCCCGGCGGCCCATCACTCGCAATTTATGGCTCGGATCAAATGCGACGTTCCTCTTTCTCCCGACTGGGAGAGCATGAAATTAACCGGGTTTGATCAAGCAGAATTGCTGCCGCTGCTGGAAAAATTGGAGTTTCACAGCTTCATCGCCCAAGTGCGCAAAATACAAACGGCTTTGGGGGGGATCCCAACCGAGGCAGAGGTGGTTGGCGCTTTTAATCCCACCGGGGATCCCGCAAACGCTCCTGACGAAGCCCTATGGTTTGATTTTGCCCTCGATCCCGTCCCTTCTCTGCCGGCGGTGCGCATCATCGATACGCCGGAGCAACTGGAGCTTTTGCGGCAAGAGCTGCTGGCCTGCCCAGGGATTGTAGCTTGGGATACTGAAACCACCAGTCTAGATCCACGGGATGCCCAATTGGTGGGGATCGGCTGTTGTTGGTCAGAGGGAGATATCGCCTACTTGCCCATCGGCCACCGCCAGGGATCCAACCTGGATTGGGAGCTGGTGAAACAAAGCCTGCAACCCCTTTGGGAAGATCCCAACCGACCCAAAAGCCTACAAAACTGTAAGTACGACCTGAGCATTTTCCGCGCCCACGGGATCCGCCTGCAAGGGATCCGATTTGATCCCATGTTGGCCAGCTACGTTTTGGATCCAGAAGCCAGCCACAATTTGGCCGATTTGGCAGCTACCCATTTGGGTTTGCCAACCACCAGCTACAAAAAGTTGCTGGGCAAGGAACAGTCCATTGCCGATATCCCGATTTCCAAAGTTGCAGAATACTGTGGAACCGACGCCTATTGTGCCTATCGTCTGGTGCCAATCCTCACCGAAAAGCTGCAGAAAACCGATCCACGCCTGTGGGATCTTTTTATTCAAGTCGAGCTGCCCTTGGCCCAAGTTTTGGAAGAGATGGAGTGGATCGGCATTCGCGTTGATACCGAGTTTCTGAGGCAATTTTCCCAAGAGCTGGAACAAGAGCTGCAAAGTTTGGAGCAGAAAGCTTATGCCCAGGCTGGAGAAACCTTTAACCTCAATTCTCCCAAGCAACTGGGATCCCTGCTCTTTGAAAAGCTGAAATTGGACATTCGCAAAACCCGCAAAACGGCTACCGGCTATTCCACTGATGCCTCAGTTTTAGAAAAGCTAGAGGGGGATCATCCTCTCATCGAAACCATCGTGCAATACCGCACCTTGGCCAAGCTGAAATCGACCTATGTGGATGCTCTGCCTGCCCTGGTAAGAAGCGATACCGGCAGAGTCCACACCGACTTTAACCAAACCGTTACTGCCACCGGCAGGCTCAGCTCCTCAAACCCCAACTTGCAAAATATTCCCATTCGCACCGAGTTCAGTCGCCGGATTCGACAAGCTTTTATTCCCCAAGAGGGATGGCTATTGGCGGCAGCAGATTACTCTCAAATTGAGCTGCGCATTTTGGCCCACCTCAGCCAAGAACCTGCCTTGCTGGAAGGCTTTCGCTCAGGGGAAGATGTGCATACCCTGACCGCCCGCCTGCTCCTGGAAAAACAGGAAATAACCAGCGAAGAACGCCGCCTGGCCAAAACGATCAACTATGGGGTGATCTACGGCATGGGAGCGCAGCGCTTTGCCCGCACTGCGGGGGTTTCTTTGTCGGAAGCCAAGCAATTTTTACAGCGATTTAACGAGCGCTACGCCGGTATTTTCGCCTACCTGCGCTCCACCGAAGCCTTTGTGGAAAAGCATGGCTATGTGGAAACGATCTTGGGTCGCCGTCGCTATTTTCCCAATTTGTCTCGTCTGACAGGCCATCGCAAACAAGCGGAATTGCGAGCAGCTGTGAATGCTCCCATTCAAGGATCCGCCTCGGACATTATCAAAGTAGCAATGGTGCGCCTGCGGCAAAAGCTGCAGAACTTTCGTTCCCGCTTGCTCCTGCAAGTGCATGATGAGCTGGTGTTTGAGGTGGATCCCTCGGAATGGCAGGCCCTAAAACCGCTGATCCAAAGGGAAATGGAAGGAGCAGTGCCCCTCTCCATACCGCTGGTGGTGGATATCCAAATTGGCCACAACTGGAAGGAAGCGAATTAGATCATTGACGACAGACAATTTCAGGTCTGGAAAGAAGGGGATCCCAGCCCTATGGAAATGTTAAGGTGTGTGAAAGCGTTTGTTACCCTACTTATGGCTGTTGAGATTTACACCTGGCGTTTTTGTCCCTTCTGCATCCGGGCTAAGCAACTGCTGGATCGCAAAGGCGTGAAGTATATCGAGTACGCCATCGATGGAGACGAGGCAGCACGGGCGGAAATGGCCAAGCGGGCCAACGGCCGCCGTTCGGTGCCGCAAATTTTCATCAACGACCAGCATATCGGCGGCTGCGACGATCTTTACGCGCTAGAGGCTCGCGGCCAGTTGGATCTGCTCCTACAGCAGGCCAGCTAAGCCTCAACTGTATCTCTCATCACTTTGTAGCCTGTTTAACTTGAGCGCGAGCCTGCTTCACCATGGCAATTAAGGTTTGATGGGCGTCCTCGGAGTCCCGCAGGGGGTGGTCGAAGCGGATCCGCAGCGTTTGTACGGCCCCGTCGACCTGCACCCGCAAGTCCATCCCTTCCGGGTCAATGGCCTGCATGCGGGCTTGGGTAACTCCTTCCACCTGGCCAAAGACCCTGGCGTAGAGGGCTATTGCATCGGCATGATCTTCGTTCATGTGCTTGCAGATGCGCTCGCTAACTTGGGGGGTGAGAGGATCGCCCATGGCAGTTGTTTTTGGCTTACAGCCCTCAGTTTAAAGCTCCCGCCAGTCCACAGTAAACTACCCAACCCTACCCCTGGCCAGTACAATAATGCGGCTAACCCAGCGTTAAAAGCGGCGCTCCCGGATAGGCAGCCGTTTAGGTTTCAGAATAAAAAGGCAGGGATCCCTTCCCCTCCATCCCAGAGAACACCAGGGATCCAGGGGATCAAGCTTGTCCTTGGGCATGTAGCTCCAACAGCTCATCTGCCATATCCAAAAAAGCCTCCCGATCCAGATAGGAGACATCTCCCACCCACTCCCCCAGCTTGACCACATAGACCTCGCTCAAGGTGGGCCGGCGCTGCAAATCGCGGGAATAGGCTTTCACCAACCCGAGCACCGATTGCTTTTTGACAATTCGCCTGTAGCGGGGATCGTCCTTGGCCCGCACACGATAGACGACTCCGGTCTCATCGCCAATTTCCATCTCAAACTGGCGCTCCCGCACCTCTTCAATGTAGAAGTTGCCATCTTCATCCAGCTTTTCTCGCTCTTCCACCACCACCTCGAAGCGGCGAGTACGCAGCACCTGCCCAAAAAACAATCCCCCATAGGGAATCTCGCGAAAGGCTAGCTGACGGCGGGAGATGGTGTAGAGCG
>NZ_JANSHW010000139.1:0-2473 GCF_047461815.1 Synechococcus sp. R6-10 | reverse complement strand
TGTACCACCTCCTGGCGTTGGCGGGGTTCGCCCCTCAGGTACAAGCCTGCTACTTCTGTCAAGGGGGGTTGGTCGGCAGCGTTTTTTTCAGCCCCCAATGGGGTGGCTTGATCTGTGATCCCTGCCGGGTGGCCCAGCGGCCCAGCCCAATTGCCTGGGTCTCCGCTTCTGCCTTGCGTGCCTTGGGATCCCTGCCCAACTCGACATTGCCTCTGCCTGAGGATTCCCTGCCTTTGGCTGCTTGGCTGGAGGCAGAACGTCTGTTGCGGCGTGTTTTGGAGCATCATACAGATCGAGAAATCCGTTCCGCCGAGCTATTGGCCAGTTGCTACGCTGTTCCCACCGCAAACGGCCAGGGATCCCCAGCTTTTCCTGAGGGACATCCCGAAAAATGGGCATCGGTCTGAAAAAGTTGTGAAGGTATGTATCAAGTCCGGCCCAATAGCCGCAAAATAGAGCATCGAGGCGGGTTGGCAGCCGATTTTGGATGATAAATTAGGTTATGGAAAGTAACTTCTTACGAAGGCCTCTCAGGTTTGAGCAATGGTTTGGGGGGAGGAGTGCCTTGCACCAGGTACTGGACAGCATCATCAGGTGGGATTGAAGTTGGAGCTTTTAACAAGATTGAATCGACTGCTGAGAGGGCCTTCTGTTTTGTGCTTGTTTCCCGGAGCTGCATCCCTGGGGTGCGGCTTTGGTTAATTGCAGATGATTGCTTGTGAGTGTTCAATTTCACTCGGTGAGTCTGCCCAACTGAGGAGCAGCCCCTGAGGTTCCTGTATCCGCCCAACTCAAGTTAGCGCCCACCTCAGTTCTTTTTCAGATTTCTCTTTTACCGAGTACCGTTAGAAGTTCAGGAGTTGCAGCACCGTGGAAGCACAGCGTAAGGAACGGATTCTGGTGGTCGATGATGAGGCCAGCATTCGACGCATCTTGGAAACCCGTCTGTCCATGATCGGATACGACGTGGTCACAGCTTCGGACGGCGAGGAGGCGCTGGAGGTTTTCCACAAGCAGGATCCCGACCTGGTGGTGCTGGATGTGATGATGCCGAAGCTGGATGGCTATGGGGTTTGCCAGGAGCTGCGCAAAGAATCGGACATCCCCATCATCATGCTGACGGCGCTGGGCGATGTGGCCGACCGTATCACAGGGCTGGAGCTGGGGGCAGACGACTATGTGGTCAAGCCCTTTTCGCCCAAGGAGCTGGAAGCTCGCATTCGGTCGGTGTTGCGCCGGGTGGCGCGGTCGGCCCACGATGGGATCCCCAGTTCCGGGGTGATTCAAGTGGGGGATATTCGCATCGATACCAACAAGCGGCAGGTCTACAAACGGGACGAGCGCATTCGCCTGACGGGGATGGAGTTTAGTCTGCTGGAGTTGTTGGTCAGTCGGTCGGGGGAGCCTTTTTCCCGCTCCGAGATTTTGCAAGAGGTGTGGGGCTATACCCCGGAGCGCCATGTGGATACGCGGGTGGTGGATGTCCACATCTCGCGGCTGCGGGCCAAGCTGGAAGATGACCCCAGCAACCCAGAGCTGATCCTGACGGCCCGAGGCACCGGCTATCTATTTCAGCGCATCATTCAGGGGGAGGAACAGGCACGGTCTTGAGAGGGGATCCCTCGCAACCTCTCTTCAAGAGCGGCCTGCACCCGCCTCAACACGCCAACCCAGTCTCCCGGTGTGTCTTGTCGAAACAGTCGCATTACCCCGGGGTACCAGGGGCTATCTTCTCGATGGAGCAGCCAGCGCCAATCGGCGGCAAAGGGGAGCAGCACCCATACCGGCTTGCCCATCGCCCCGGCCAAATGAGCAACGGCTGTATCAACGCTGATCACCAGATCCAACTGGGCAACGGCTGCGGCTGTATCGACAAAACTGCGGAAACGGGATCCCAGCTCCAACACTTGGTGCTGCTCCAATAGGGATCCCAGCGGCCTTAGATCTTCCCCCACCTGCAGGCTAACCCACTGGATGGAAGGCCCATGCAAGTGTTGGAGCAACAGATTCAGAGGGCAACTTTTCAGCCTTTGCACGCGGTTGAGATCAGGGTGGGCACGCCGACCGCTGGCCCACACCAGCCCCACCTTCATCCGCTCCTGGGAAAGCTCCGGCCAGTCTTCCCGCCAGGAGAGGCTCGAAGAGGTCTGCGGCCCACTTGCGCGAACGGGATAGACAAGATAGGGGATGCGGGCCGGGATCGTCTCCAGGGTGGTGCCCAACCGCTGTGGCAAGCTGAGCAAAGGCAGATGGCAATCAAAAGAGGGCAAGGGATCCGTTTCCGAGATCACCTGCACCTGGGGCAGGCACCCTCTGAACAGCTCCACGAGGGATTCCTGGCAGCGAAGGCAGATTTGCGCTTGGGGATGGGCCTCGGCCAGCAGCGGCAAGTAGCGCACAAACTGAATCGTGTCCCCCAACCCTTGTTCGGCGCAGATCAGCAGGGTCTGATGGCTCAGGGGGGATCCCGTCC
>NZ_JANSHW010000138.1:0-4914 GCF_047461815.1 Synechococcus sp. R6-10 | reverse complement strand
AGGGCCACCAAGTTGCCAAAAAAGATGGAAACCCCCCCCAGGCGCACCATCGGTTGCTGGTGGATCTTGCGCTCGTCGGGAAAGTCCAACTGGCCACTGCGGATCCCGACCGCCTTCACCACCGGGGTTGCCCACAGAACCACACAGGCAGCAGCCAGAAAGGCAACCAAGTAGGGCATAGCAAGCCGTGGCGAGGATTGCGGTTATCCCAAGTGGGGGTAGAGGGGGAAACGACGACAGAGCTGAGCCACCCGCTGGCGACACTCTTCCAATACAGCAGGCTCCTCAGGCTGAAACAGACAATCGGCGATGATCTCCCCAATTTCCTCAAATTCTACTGGCCCCAAGCCGCGGGTGGTCAAGGCTGGGGATCCCAGACGCAGGCCGCTAGCTACAAAGGGCGGCTGTGGGTCGAAGGGAATGGTGTTCTTATTGGCGGTGATGTGGATCTCCCCCATCAGCCGATCCGCCCGTTTGCCCGTCATTACCGGATCCGCCGCCCCAGTTTTTTCCAGCACCGCCGAAACCGAGCGCAGATCCAGCAACATCAGGTGATTGTCGGTGCCCCCGGAAACCAGTCGAATGCCTCGCCGTTGCAGGGATCCCGCCAGGGCTTGGGCATTGGCGATAACTTGGGCCGAGTACTGGGCAAAGCCGGGCTGCAGGGCTTCTCCAAAGGCCACCGCCTTGCCAGCAATAACATGCTCCAGCGGCCCCCCCTGGCTGCCGGGGAACACTGCCTTATCCAGCTTTTTGCCCAATTCTGGGTCGCGGGTGAGAATGAGTCCCCCGCGCGGCCCTCGCAGCGTCTTGTGGGTAGTGGTGGTCACCACATCGCAGAGGGGCACGGGGTTGGGGTGATGTCCGGTGGCCACCAAGCCGGCAATGTGGGCAATGTCGGCCAGAAGATAGGCCCCCACCTCGTCGGCAATGGCGCGGAAAGCGGCAAAGTCGATTGCCCGCGGGTAGGCGGAGTAGCCGCAGATGATCAGCTTAGGCCGGTGCTGCAGGGCCAGATCCCGCACTTGGTCAAAATCAATCCGCTCCGTCTGCGGATGCACCCCGTAGTGCACCACGCGGAACCACTTGCCGGAGACGTTTACCGGGGAGCCGTGGGTAAGGTGGCCGCCGTGGGCCAGATCCATGCCCATAATTGTGTCTCCTGGCTGCAGCAGGGCCAGGAAAACGGCGAAATTGGCCTGCGCCCCCGAGTGGGGTTGCACGTTGGCGTGAGCCGCCCCAAACAGTTGCTTGGCGCGGTCGATGGCCAACTGCTCAATCTCGTCGATAAACTCACAGCCGCCGTAGTAGCGCTTGCCCGGCAGCCCTTCTGCATACTTGTTGGTGAGCACCGAGCCCTGGGCTGCCAAGACGGCAGGAGAAGTGAAGTTCTCGCTGGCGATCATCTCCAGGTGATCCCGCTGCCGGTTGAGCTCTTGCTGGATCAGGCGGTAAACCAAGGGATCCGTTTCCGCCAGGATGGCCAAGCTATCCCGTGAGGTGGTCAGACTTTGTGGAGCAGCTACCATGATGACGCCAAGACCGAACTTCGCAGGAGGAATGGGCAAGAACTGCTTCGCCGTCGCGACGGCGTTGCGGAGCAACATCGTAGCATGACCCGCAAACCAGCAGCGCAGGCCCCGGCCTTTCTGCCTGGGGTAAAACCCCAAAACTGAGAAAGAATCCCTTGCTTTAGGGGTGGGGAGAATGTCAATCGATCCAAGCAGAGGATCTGGGAGCCACGGTCAAGCGGGATGGGCAAGGGCTGCTTTGTAAAGAATGTTGAGCTTTTCTTCTCGGTGTCAAGGCTACCCCTCAAGCTACGGTAGAGTGAGGGAGCTGACTTTTGTGCAATTCCACTGTTAGGGAGTTGGTTATGACGGACGCACAAGTTTTCACCATCCTGGCGATTGCCTTGGTGCCGGCAGTGATGGCTCTGCTTTTGGGATCCGCCCTGGCCCGCAGCTAAAGCTCCTGCATCTCCCAAAAAGTGCCTCTGGATCCCTTCGGCCTGCCCCGTCACGACAGTGTTGCGGAGTAATAAGGCAGGCTTTTTTCTTTATCAAGGAAAAGGAATGGAAAGTGTGGCTTGCGCTGCTGCACTCCTTCGGTTGTCCTGCCGTTGTTGGCTAAAGTTGGATTGATAAGGAGCACTCCCGGCAGCCAAGCAACTTGAGCCAGGTGGATCTACAGCGGCTTCAGCGCGCCCTTTCCCTAGAAGCAGAGGTGGGGTTTACCGACCTGCGGGGGCGAGAGCAGACCTTCTCCCAATTTTTGGGGAGCGTGTTCGGACAGGATCCCCCCTCTGACTGGGTGCTGAATGGAGATGACCGGCGGCGATGGAAAGAACTGGGATCCCGCTATACCCTGTATTCCGAGCTGGAGCTGCCCGAACGCCAGCACCTGGTGGCCGAAACCCGCCGCTGGCTGGAGCGAGTCCGACGTCAGCAAGAGCTGTCCCGACCGAGTTCCCACCAACCTGGCTCGTTTGCAGCCTCGTTGCCACAGCGCTCTGGTTTCCCTGCCGTAGGCGTAGCAACAACCCCCCCAGAGGCAGGGCGGAGCACGATTTCCCCATCTCTCCCCGCCGGCCTCAGCCTGGAGCAGCCGCTGCAGTTTCTCAAAGGCATTGGTCCCAAGTCGGCGGAAAAGCTGGCACAACTGGGCCTACACAGCGTGCGGGATGCCCTCTACTACTTCCCCCGCGACTACCTGGACTATTCCCGGCGGGTGCTCATCCGCCAAGCCAAGGTGGGGGAGACCGTTACCCTTGTAGGGACGGTGAAAAGTTGCAGTTGCTTTACCAGCCCCAAGAATCCCTCGCTGACCATCTTCAACCTAAAGATTGCCGACAAAAGTGGTGTAATTACCCTCAGCCGCTTCTACAGCGGGCGGCAGTTTGCCCAGCGCAGTTGGCAAGCTTCCCTGGAGCGGCAATACCCCAAGGGGGCCCTGGTGGCTGCCAGCGGCCTGGTCAAAAAGGGCCGGTTGGGCCTAACGCTGGATAACCCGCAACTGGAGGTGCTGGGGGGAGAGGGCGAGGAGCTGGACAGGCTGGGCAAGATCTTGCCAGTTTACCCTCTCTCGGAAGGGATCCCCGCCGATCTGGTGCGCAAGGCGGTGCAACTGGCTTTGCCGGCGGCGGCCTTGGTGGAGGATCCCTTGCCGGCGGATCTCAAGCGGCAGTTGCAGCTTTTGGACTTGCCTGTTGCCCTGCAGCAGATCCACTTTCCTGAGACCCGAGAGCTGCTGGCCCAGGCCCGGCGGCGGCTGGTGTTCGATGAGTTTTTCTACCTACAACTAAGCCTATTGCAGCGGCGACACCGCTATCGTGCCCAAGCTCAGGCCATACCTCGTTACCAGCCGGCTAGAGGGGAGCTGTTGGATCGCTTCTACCAAATCCTGCCCTTTCAGCTTACCGCTGCCCAGCAGCGGGCCATCGACGAGATCCTAGCGGATCTGCGGGATCCCTTGCCCATGAACCGCCTCTTGCAGGGAGATGTGGGATCCGGCAAAACCGTGGTGGCGGTGGCGGCTTTGCTGGCAGCCATTCAATCCGGTTGGCAGGCGGCCCTCATGGCTCCCACCGAGGTTTTGGCCGAGCAACACTACCGCAAGTTGGTGGAATGGCTCAGCCAGCTGCAGGTGCCCGTTGAACTGTTGACTGGATCCACGCCCCCTGCTAAGCGCCGGGAGATCCTGCGGCAGTTGCAGACCGGGGAATTGCCCTTGGTGGTGGGCACCCATGCTCTCATCCAGCCGGCAGTGCAGTTTCGCAACCTGGGCTTGGTGGTCATCGACGAGCAGCACCGCTTTGGCGTGGAGCAGCGGGCCGCTCTGCAACAGAAAGGGGATCACCCCGATGTGCTCACTATGACCGCCACCCCCATCCCCCGCACCCTCACCCTGGCCCTGCATGGGGATCTGGATGTTACCCAAATTGACGAGCTGCCGCCGGGGCGCAAGCCCGTGCACACCCTGGTGGCCCGGCCAGGGGATCGCCTGCAGGTGATGCGGCTTATCGAGCGGGAAATTGCCCAAGGGCGGCAGGCCTACGTGGTGCTGCCGTTGATTGAAGAGTCGGAGAAGCTGGATCTCAAATCTGCCATCGAGGAACACCAGCGTCTGCAGGAAAAGGTCTTCCCCCAATTTCGGGTGGGCCTGCTGCACGGGCGCTTGACCAGTAGCGAGAAGGAAGCTGTCATTGCGGCCTTTCGCCGGCGGGAGCTGGATATTCTGGTCTCTACCACGGTGGTGGAGGTGGGGGTAGATGTGCCCAATGCCTCGGTGATGCTGGTGGAGCATGCGGAGCGCTTCGGGCTCTCCCAACTGCACCAACTGCGGGGGCGGGTAGGGCGGGGATCTGACCAAGCCTACTGCATCCTGATGACAGGATCCAAAAGCGAGGAGGCCCTGCGGCGGCTGAAGGTGCTGGAGCAGTCCCACGACGGGTTTTTCATTGCCGAGATGGATCTGCGCTTCCGCGGCCCAGGGGAGGTGATGGGCACCCGCCAGTCGGGGCTACCCGATTTCGCCCTGGCCAGTCTCATGGAGGATCAAGAGGTGCTGCAGCTGGCCCGCCAGGCGGCAGAGCAGCTTATTGTCCAAGACCCCGACCTGAAGCGCTGGCCCCCCTTAAGCCGCATACTGGAAGAGCGTCAGGCCCGTCTCTTGGGCCCTGGGTTGTTGACCTAAGCTAGGGGCAATTGGAGCACTATGCCCTATACTCTCGAAGACTTAAAAGCCCACGGCCTTTCCCCGGCGGAATATCAACAGATCCAGCAGCAGCTGGGCCGGGATCCCAACCCCAACGAGCTGGCCATGTTTGGGGTGATGTGGTCAGAGCACTGCTGCTACAAAAACTCCCGCCCTCTGCTGAAAAACTTTCCCACCACGGGCGAGCGGGTAGTGGTG
>NZ_JANSHW010000137.1:0-8824 GCF_047461815.1 Synechococcus sp. R6-10 | reverse complement strand
GTGCCAACTTGGGGGGAGCTTGCTTGCGGGGGGCTAATCTCCGTTTCGATAGCCGCCGGGGAGCGGTATTGCGCAACGCCAATCTTAGCCGCGCCGATCTCAGCGGAGCCAACCTGTCGGGAGCGGATTTGACGCGGGCCGACCTGAGCGGGGCCAACCTGAAAGAGGCCAGTCTGATCAAAGCCAACTTGCAAGGGGCCAATCTGCAGCAAGCCCGTTTGCAAGGGGCCATCCTGAGCGAGACCGACCTGAGGGGGGTTTCTTTTTTGGGGGCAGACCTGCAAGGGGTGCAGATGGCGCGGGCCAACTTGAAGGAGGCGATACTTCGCCAGGTGAATCTGACAGAGGCCAACTTGAGCGAGGCGGATCTGGCCGCAGCCGATCTTTCCGCCAGTTGTCTGTGCTCGGCCAAACTGGCGCGGGCAGATCTCAGTCGGGCCAATCTGGCCGGGGCCGATTTGCGGTGTGCCAACCTGGTGGATGCCTATTTGGGCCGCACCAACCTGGAAAATGCCGATCTCGGCGAGGCAATCCTAACCCGAGCCGATCTGAGCACAGCCAACCTCAGCGGGGCCAATTTGCGCGGGGCAACTCTGCCGGATGGACGGGTAGGCTGATTGGACAGACTCGCTACCGTATGAGGACGAGGATTCTTGTCCCTGAGTGAGACGGGGATCCGCCCCGGAAAAGGTGAGGTTTTCCCCTGCCCCAGAGGGGCCACAACCGCTACCCTACAAGGGAAGGATGGGTCAAAGAGATCCGTGAACAGCCGCCGATTTCTGTCCTTGATGGAAGCTTTGTGGGCCGATCTGCCCTTGCCGGAATGGTTGCCGGGGGCAGGAGAGCGCTCCTGGCAGCAGACGGTGGCAGCCCTGCTCCAGCTATGGCAAGAAGTTGGACAGTTTGGGGTGGTGATCGGTGGGCCGGTGTCTTGGTGGCCCCCCTGGGTGGTTCGGGATCCGCTGCCTCAACTGCCGTCGCCCATTGACGCTCCAGAACCGAACCTGAAGCTGCGGGAGCTGGCCCGTGAAGATCCCTGGCTGTTTACCCCCGACTTGTCCCCCGAGTCGATTCTGACCCCTGGCCAGACGGTGATCCCTCTCCTGCCGCAGGATCCCCTGGTGGAGGAGCCTTTTTTGCTGGTGCTCACCCCTGTTTTTTCGGCGGTGGCCGCCCAAGGGCATCACCCCCACACGCGGCAGAGGGGGATGATGGTGTCTTTTGAGCCGGAAGTGGTGCATCGGGCTTGGCAGATCCTAGAGCAGCGGGTTCAACAGGGTAGGCCGGATCGCTTGCCCTTCTGGCAGCAGTTGATGAAGCACCATCCCCTGATGGAGCCCCATGTGCGGGTGCTGGCCCGCTTCAGCAGCCTTCTTCTGCTGGGAAACCTGGCCGAGTCGGGATCCCCGCCCGCTCGCTTACCCCCCGCCAGAGCCGAGAACTCCCCTGCGCCCACAACCCGGCCAGAAGATTGGCAGAAGCGGCGGTCTCCTCCTTCCCATGGCCAGCCTGCCGGTCAAGGCCAACAGAACAGCCTTTCGGAGGCAGAACTGTTGCGGGCTCTCATCCACGAGATCCAGACGCCCCTCAGCACCATCCGCACCTTGGTTAGTCTCATCCTGAAGCGGCACGATCTGCCGTCGCGGGTACGGGAATACGTGGAGAAAATTGACCGCGAATGTACCGAGCAAATCAACCGCTTCGGGCTGTTTTTCCAGGCTACAGAAACGGTGATGCCCGCTGCTACCCCACAGGAGGGGCGTCGGCTTCAGCTAGAGCCCATTGCGCTGGTGGACTTGGTGCGGCAAAACCTGCCTCGCTGGCAGGAGCAGGTGGAACGGCGGGGATCCCAACTGGAGTTGGAGATTCCCGATGAGCTGCCGGATGTGGTCAGCGATCCCAAGGCGCTGGAAGCGGTGCTGTTTGGCATGGTCGACCGCATTGCCCGCAGCACGCCGGCTGGCAGCCACATTCGCGCCCAGTTGGTCAGCGCAGGGGAGCTGGTCAAACTTCAGTTTCAGGTCAACACACCTGAGGGCAGCGACGCCACTGTTGCCTCAGAGCCCAAATCCCCTCAGGCGATTGGGCAGTTGTTGGTCGTGCAGCCGGATACCGGTGCAGTGAGCCTCAGCCTTCCCGTCACCCAAACTCTGTTCCGCGCCTTGGGGGGCTACCTCACCGTGCGCCATCGCGCCCGTCGGGGGGAAATTCTCAACATCTACCTGCCCCGCCAGCTATAAGCCACCCAGTTGGGATCCCGATAGCGTCTCAGGATTGATATGGCGGATTGCAGGGGAGGTAGGGCTAGGATCGATCTGCCAGCGCCGGGAGAGTCTAGGGATTGGATCCATGCCGAGAGCCAGAAAAGTTGCTGAACACCATCCAGAGCCTGAACCCGTCTGCGGAGCCGGAGAACCCAAGGTTAAGGGGGTCACTCTTTCTGCCCAGCAGCTTTCCACTTTGCTTCACGAAATGCGCAATCCTCTCACCGCCCTGAGCACGCTGGCCAAGTTATTGCAAAAACGCTTGCCCCCCGAGGATCGCAACCACTGGATTGGCCTGAGCATTGAACAGGAGTGCAAGCATTTGCAGGAGCTGCTGGCGGAGTTCGAGCGTTTGGACGGGATCCCGGCCCCCCTCCAGCTTCAGCCCCTCTCCTTGGCCGACCTGCTGCGGGAGTGGATCCCCATTTATCAAGCCTTGGCCGAAACCCAGGGACACCACTTTCAAGCCGTCCTGCCCCCTTCCCTACCCCCTGTACAAGCCGATCCGCGTGCCCTGCGGCAGGTGCTTGATAACTTGATCGACAACGCTTGCAAGTACACCCCGCCCCCAGGTGAGATCCGGCTGAAGGTGGAGCTGGGTGAAGATCCCTCAACTGCTTCGCAACGGGAAGTGTTCGTTGCCGTCTGCGACAACGGCCCCGGCATCCACCCTGAGAACCTGGAGCGGATCTTCGATCCCTTTTTTCGGGCAGATCTTTCTAAGCCAGGGCAGGGGCTGGGGTTGGCCATTAGCCGCGACCTGGCCACCCGGATGGGCGGAGATCTCCAGGTGGAAAGCTCCCCCCAAGGCTCCTGTTTTTGCCTGAGATTGCCCACAGGTTAGTAGGAAGATTGTAGAGATATGGGATGGCAGGTGCCGCCAAACGCTTGAACGCTACCCAGGAGCTGCAGATGGCCTCTTCTCCCCAAGCCAAACCCGAACCCCCTGCTGCCAGTCCAGCAGCCCGCATTCTGCTAGTAGATGATGAACCCGGCTTACGGGAAGCGGTGCAAGCCTACCTCGAGGACAGCGGCTTTGAGGTGATCCCGGCGGCCAACGCCCAGCAGGCTCTGCAACTGCTCAGCACGGCCCAGCCTCAGTTGATCATCTCCGACATCATGATGCCGGGCATGGATGGCTATCAATTTTTGGCCCAACTGCGAAAACTCGAGCCCTACAGCCATCTGCCGGTGGTGTTCCTCACCGCCAAGGGGATGACCGCCGACCGCATCCAGGGTTACCGGGCCGGTGTCGATGCCTATTTGCCCAAGCCCTTCGATCCGGAGGAGCTGGTGGCCATTGTCTCCAATCTCATTGAGCGATCCCGCGCTGCCAGCCCTTCGGAGGTGGTGGCCCGCGAGCTGGCCTCGATTCGCGCCCTGCTGTCGGAGCGCACCCTTGCCACAGCCACGCCTGCCCAGACCTCTGCCCCCACCCCCCTGCCCCCACCCATCAAGGTAGAGCTGACGCCGCGGGAACAACAGGTGTTGGAGAAGGTGGCAGAAGGGCTGATGAACAAGGAGATTGCCAAGCAGCTGCAAACCAGCGTGCGCAACGTGGAAAAATACGTGACCCGCCTGCTGAACAAGACGGGCACCAGCAGCCGCACCGAGCTGGTTCGCTATGCTCTCACCTATGGCTTGATTCGGCTGTAGCTCTCACCCCCAGCCCCTCTCCCCAAGGGAGAGGGGGGAAAGAGCTTACGGCTGTGGCTTGGGCGGCACGGTGACCAGCAGCTCCACCCCAAAGGCGTGATCCCCGGCAGGGTAGCTGGTAATCCCCAGCCCATCGATGCGGGTCAGCAGCTCACGGGCCTCCGGCTCCAAGCCTGCCAAACCACCCGGTAGTGTGGCCTCCAGCACTGTTCGGATCCCTTGCCAATTCAGCAAAAAGTAGCCGTAGTTGGGCTTGGGCAACTGATCGTAGAGGGTTTTCAGCGGCTCGGTTTGGGGAAGCAAATTGCCCTGGCGTTGGGCGAGGGTTTGCAGCGCCGCCGTGCTGGTGGTAACGATCAGGTAGTTGCCTTCCCAAGCCCGCACCAGAAGCGGTCGGTTGAACAAGGGATCCGCCCACGTCACCTGTCCACCCGCCTCCGTTACCCCTACTCCCGATTCTTGGGCCAGCCGATCCAACTGAGTCAGGGCCGCGTTGGCCTTGTCTTTTTGGCTGGTCTCGATCACCAAGGCTGCTCCCATGCCCTGCAACAGGGGATGGGCCTGGGCATCCGGTGCCACCAGCAGGGCCATCTCCCCATCCATCCAAGCCAGCAGATCTTTTTCCAAGTCCAGACGGGTATTGGCGCGAAACTCAGCCCGCAGCTCCTCTAACGACTCCTTGACCGGCGGATCTTTCTCCAGCTCAGGCATAACGGCTTGCCAGCGCTGGGCAATCTGCTGGGTGGTCAGCACCGCCAAGGCATTGCCGGGCAGCCGCTGAATGAGTTCGCCGCGAGCCGTTTGCCACCCCCCCTGCACCTGGGTTTTCGGATCGGTCTGGGTCAACATGCGCAGCCGCAGGCCCTGCTCCTGCCAGTGGGCAGCCATGGCCAAAGAGCGCAGGGGTTGCAGGGATCCCAGCGTCGCCGGATCCAGATCCTGCATCCAGTCTTTGAAAGATTCGGGATCCTCCTGCAAAGCCTGGAAGTTGAAGTAGGCAAAGACCAGCGTGCCGCTCTTATACAGATCGCCAACAGCGGTGCGGAAACTTTCGGAGCGGCCAATCGGCTCTGCTTCGCCGCGATACACAGCAATCGCCTGCTGCATCACCCTCGGGTCGTTGGCCACCGCCACAAAGCGGTTGCCAAACTCAGCAGTTACCCATCGCTCGCCCGGCTCTCCGTTGGTTTGCACATAGAGGGTGACCCCCTGCTCCTGGCGCTGCTCGAAGTTGGCCCCTTCTGCTGCTGCCTGTTGCCGCACCTGGGCCAAGAATTGCCCAGACAAATCGGCGTTGCGGGTGCTGGCTCCAAACAGGATCCCAGGCACCGGCTCGGCAGCTCCGGGCACCAGATTGGGGATCACCACTGCCATCGTGAATTGCTCGCCAGCCCAAGCTTGCATCTCTTCCCGAGAGAACTCCTTGCCGGTTTCAGCCAAAGCTTCTGCCGTCCAGCTCTCCCACTGGGCCAAAAGGTCAGGGTGAGTGCGAAAAGATTCTTCCAGTTGGGTAGAAAAGGTCAGCACCAGGGGCGCCGACTGGGGAACCAGCGCGGTTTCCGGCAGAACATCGCCGGGCAACTGCACTTGTGGCCCTCTGAGCTGGCAGGATCCCAGAAGCCAAGAGCCCCCCACCGCCATCAACGTAAGGGAGAGAGGACGAAACCGGCACTGAAGTTGGGTCTTCATATCACACCTGCGACGAGCCGTCCTCTTGAGGATAGGCGATGGACTCAGAGCCTGTCTGTGATCGCAGCCTCATACATCGGAATATGTAGAAATTGTTACTTTGGCCGGGCGCGAGCGACCAACTCATCCACGTACTCGTTCCAGCGCAACCCTTCGTGAGCCTGGATCCAAACCACCTGCACCTGAGGGCACTGCTGCTTTAGTTGATACAGTTCCTGAACCAGATCCAAGTTTTCCACCGGCCCGGTGCGCCGCCGCCACCCCTGCGCTGCCCAGCGATCCATCCAGTCGTTGTAGGTCTGTACGCAAAGGTGGGAGTCGCTGTAGATGGTATCGACGCCGTTGCCCTGGGTGTGGCGGCAATATTGCAAGGCCCGGATGAGGCCGGTCAACTCCATGCGGTTGTTGGTGCTATCGGGATCCCCTCCCCAAAACTCTTCCACAACCCGATCATCTTGAACCACCACCACGGCCCATCCCCCTGGCCCCGGGTTAGGAGAACATCCCCCGTCCGTGAAGATGCCGCTGCGGGGGCAGGCAGCCAGACGGCTGGGGCGCGCTCCTTTGCGGCTGCGCATCCGTGAAACCTTGGTCATGGTGCTCATCCGATGCTAACGGGAAGATTTGGGATCCCGGCTCGACAACAGACACTGCATCTTACCGCACAAGGGCGTGCCAGCACCACTATTTAGTGTATTCAGCTTCAGAAAAGCTTTGTTTCACACTATTAGCAGCATAAACCCCGTCAACATCAGCTTACGTGACACTGACGCACAAGGTTAAAAACAGTACGAACAAAAACCCCCAGAAAATCTGGGGGAGGAGTGGTGTGTTGAGGTGATGAATACTCGCATGATATCTCTCGAATTCGGTGAGTAGGCCAAACCGGCGAGAGATCCCTGCGTTTTTTTGCAGAAATCATTGCAGATACTGGAAAGCATCAGACACTAGAGACCAGCGCGTCAAAACTGAGCTTATTTCGTCTTGATCAGATATAGTGCTCAATCTCGAAGAAATATCTATTTAGACACCAAATATAGAGAAGCCAGTAATAACTTTTCTTATGCACCTACCGCCGACACTAGGGGTTGTGTCAAGCCCAAATGAGCATAGAGACGGGAAAAGTCAAAATTCGCTGACATTAGCTCTTGGATGCAGCGGACTTTCACCTCCTCGTGCAGGCGAATCTGCCCAAAAACCCGTTCGATGCGGTTGATGGTGGTGAAGGTGTCCAGATCCACCGAGAGGATCGGCACTTCCAGCTCTTCTGCTCGAGACTGAATGCGGGGATCCAGAGGGAGCTTGCCGGTCAAGATCAGGCAGAGGGTGGAAGTTTCTAGGGCGGCCAGTTGAATATCGGTGCGGTCTCCGCCGGTGATCACCGCCTTGTGATCCAGCTTACGGAAGTACTTCAAGGCCGAGTTGACGTTCATCGCCCCTACCGCAATGTCTTCAACCATCAAGTCCATCCGATCCGGGCAGCAGAGCACCTCGGCATCCAGTTGCCGCGCCAACTCCCCAACGCTGATGCTGCGCAAAATGCGATGGGAGGGCAAAATCCCCAGCACCGGGATCCCGTGTCCCTCCAAAAAAGGCCGAATGATCGTTTTTGCCGGTTGCATTTGGTCAGGTGGCACATCGTTCAGCAGCACGCCTGCCAAGCGGGATCCCAGTTGACGATGGACAAAGAGAAGAGAATCAACAGCCAAGGAGGAATGGTAGCGACTGATCAGCAGTACCGGAGCATCCAGGGCTTGGGCCATCTTGGCCAGCGACAGGCCAAACAATTCCCCCTCGTAAAGATCGGCTGGGCCTTCCAGCAGCACCAAATCGGCAGGGGAGCGCTGGACAAACTCCAACAGAGGGGCAACCGGGCACTCTGGAGCTGGATCCCCGGGAGCTCGCTTCATTTGAGCCAGCAAAGCCTCTTCGTTGAGCCGGAGCAGCATCGGCGGCATTTGATCCATCGTCAGCCGCAGAGACTCCGCCACAAAGCGCATATCCGGATCGCCCCCTTCCAGCGAGCAATCCTCCCGCTCGCAAGAACCGATGGGCTTCCCATAGGTGACTTTCATCCCTTGCTGCTGCAGATGCTTGGCCAAACCCAAGATGGCAGCCGACTTACCGCTGAAGGGCTCAGTAGAACCAATTAAAAGGAACTTGGACACGGATGGCTCCCGGTAACGAGAGGGACGAAGGGATCCCTTACTCAGTCTAACGGAGGCTGCTCTCTCCTCAGTTCTGGACTAACCGATTAGGATCGACTCTTCAGGGTAGGTTACCAACGGGCGGGGCTGTTGTTGAGCCAAGGCCAAGACAATCGTCAATGCCCCCAACCGGCCCCAGAACATCACCAGCACAATGATCAGTTGGCCAAACCAGTTGAGCTCCCCGGTAAAGCCCGTCGAGAGGCCGCAGGTGGCGAAGGCGGAGATCACCTCAAACAACACCGGATCCAACCTACTGTTACTGTGGGTCAGCAAAATCAACCAAGCCGCCAACAATACCACAAACAGAGAAACCGTTAACACCGCTGCCGCCTTGCGCACCATGGAGGGATCCAAGCTGCGCCCGGCAATCTGAGCGCTGGGCAAACCGCGGGCATAGCCCCAGAGGGCCAACACCAACACCGCCAAGGTGCCGGTGGTCATGCCGCCCCCCATAGAAGCTGGGGCTGCCCCAATAAACATGAGAGCCATCAGCAGCAACTGGCTTGCCGGGGTCAAATCCTCAATGGGGATCCCGGCAAACCCAGCCGTTCGGGCAGAAACCGACTGAAAAAACGTCAGGCCCAAGCGGTGGGGCCAGCTTACCTCCAGCAGGGATCCACCGGGCAAGCTCTCTCCCAAAAACAAGCCAATGCCGCCCGTGCAGAGCAAAACCACCACCACGCCCAGGGTAATCCGGGTGTGCAGAGAGGGGCGGTGGCCCCGTGGCCAGGTTAACAAATCCGACAAAACTGGGATGCCCAAACCGCCGATAAAGATCAGACCGGCCAAAATCGCCAGCGACAGACCGTCTGTAGGGATCCCTTCCCGGCCAAACAGGTCGAATCCCGCATTACAAAAGGCGGACACCGCGTGAAAAATAGCCAGAAAAACCGCCCGCTCCGGCCCATAGAGATCCCGCCAATGCACCCAGAGCAGCAAAGCCCCCCCCAACTCAATGAGAGTGACCCCCAGCAGCACCCGCCGAGTCAATTCCAGGATCGCCCC
>NZ_JANSHW010000136.1:0-7976 GCF_047461815.1 Synechococcus sp. R6-10 | reverse complement strand
CTACACGATTGGTCACTCAAACCACGAGATTGATTTTTTCATAGACTTACTGCGCCAGTACAACATCACCGGTATTGGCGACGTTCGCTCACGTCCATATAGCCGTTACGTCCCTCAATATTCACAAGAAAAGTTGAAAAGTGCTTTAGCGGCAGCAGGTATTGCTTACGTCTTTCTGGGCAAAGAATTGGGAGGACGTAGCGAAAATCCGAGCTGCTATGATCAGGGTAGGATTCAGTATGAACGACTGGCAAATGAGCCAGCCTTCCTCGAAGGGATCGACCGTCTGATCCAAGGTTCTAGTCGGTATCGGATCGCACTGATGTGTGCTGAGAAAGACCCTATTGAATGTCATAGATCGTTGCTGGTGGCGCGTAAACTTTTTCAAAGTGGGATTCCGGTCAACCACATCTTGGCCAATGGCTCTTTGGAGACTCATGAGGCTCTAGAATCTCGTCTTCTTGCCCTTTGCAAACTTCCAGAGGGGGACTTGTTTAGAAGTCGGGAAGAGTTTATAGCCGAAGCCTATCTCATTCAAGGCAGGCGTGTCGCCTATCGAGATGAGAAAATGTCAAAAAATGATGAGCGGAGCGCGAGGCCATGAAGATATTTACGATAGGGTTTACGAAGAAAAGTGCAGAGCAATTTTTTAATCGCTTAAAACAGCCTGGTCCGGTTCGAGTTGTTGATACTCGACTTAATAACACCTCGCAACTGGCGGGATTCACGAAAAAGAATGACCTAGAGTTCTTCCTTCACGAGATCTGTAAGCTTGGATACATTCATTTGCCAGAATTGGCACCGACCCAAGAAATTCTTGATGCTTATAAAGCTAGTGGTGACTGGTCTAATTATGAGAGACAGTTTTTGTCGCTGATGGCCGAGCGTCGCATTGAAGATCAAGTGGATAAAAGTATTCTCGATGGAGGATGTCTGCTTTGTAGTGAAGCTACACCTGAGCACTGTCATCGTAGGCTGGTTGCTGAATATTTGCGCAGAAAATGGGGTGATGTTGAAATCGTGCATCTATGATAACTAAGAGCTGGCACTACGGATTTTTCCGATTTATGCAGCTACTCCGAGTTGCAGCAGGATTCCGGCAACACGGAGCGAAAGGGATCCCTGACTGCCCAACCGATTTGGAAACTCTCTCACCGACAGCAAGCTCAATACAGGGATCCCCGCTTGGGCAGATCCAACACATTGACATCTTTGGGGTTGACCTTGAGCAGATGATGGGCGATCAGGAAGCCTGTGATCGTCTGGGTTTGGCTGCCCCATGCGTACCTCGGTTGGGTCATGGAAGTATTCCGCCTACTTTTGTTCGGGAATGACCTTGGTTTGAATGTTGCACCCGTTGCTGATGACATCGCCGTACTGTTGCCCCCGCAACACTGGGCCAGTGTTTGCCACCGTTGCTTTTGGATCCCAAGTTCCTGCGGGCAGCTAGCGTGTATGGTAGATGAAAGCTTGTTTTTGGGTCTTTCCCCGTCCCTATGCCCAGGGCTAGCACCTCTCGCCATCAGACCGACCCCCGCTTCAGCTCTGCTATCGCTCCACGACGCTTTCCCGAACAGGCCAAAGGGTTAAAGCCCCACCAACAAAAGCAACTGCAACGGCTTTACCAACTGCGCCTACCCCCCAACCGCCTGGTGACGGTGGAGTTTGCCCAACGGCTGGGATCCCTGACCCAAGAGTTGGAAGGCCGGCCCATCAGCGTTTACCTCAACCGGCGCGGCCAGGTGATCCGCGTAGGGGTGGGATCCCCTTTTGAAACCCAGATTCCCGCTTGGGAATTGCCCCGCCAGGGGGCCGAGCGCCTATCCGGGATCCGCTGCATCACCACCCAAATGGGGGAGGGGGGCCCCGGTCAAAAAGCGCTGACGGCCATGGCTTTGCAGCGTTTGGATGCCCTCATCACCCTTTCCGTGTCCAAGTCAGGAGGGCACCGACGCCGGGGAGGAGCGGCTACGGGCTTTGTTCACCGGGCCTATCTGGCCCATCTGCTGCCGGAGGGAGAGCGCCGTTGGCAGGTTTCTGAGCCTTTGCCTTTGGGGATCCTGGCAGAACAGGATCTGCAGGAGCTGGTGGCGGAGCTAGAAGATGGGTTTCGGCGCCAGTTGACCGCCCGCCAGGTGGATCTGGATCAGGATCGGGCCATCCTGGTGGGGCTGCAGGAGTCCGGGCAGAGCTACGAGGATCTCATGGATGGGTTGGCGGAGCTGGGCCGCCTGGTGGAAAGCGCCGGCGGACAGGTGCTGCAGGCCCTCTGGCAGAGGCGGGAAGGCCCCAATTCGGCCACGGTAATCGGATCCGGTAAGGTGCAAGAGCTGGCGCTGCTGGTCCAGGATCTGGGCGCTAACTTGGTGGTGTTCGACCGGGAACTCACCCCCAGCCAGGTGCGCACCTTGGAAGAGGCGGTGGGGGTGCGGGTGGTGGATCGCAGCGAGGTGATCCTGGATATTTTTGCCCAGCGGGCCAGAACCCGAGCCGGGAAGCTGCAGGTGGAGCTGGCGCAACTGCAGTATTTGCTGCCTCGCCTGGCCGGTCGCGGTCGCACCATGTCGCGGCTGGGGGGTGGGATCGGTACTCGGGGCCCGGGGGAAACCCAACTGGAAATGGAGCGGCGGGCCATCCAGCGGCGCATCAGCAAGCTGCGGCAAGAGGTGGAAGAGCTGCGCCGCCACCGCCAGCGGCTGCGCCAACGGCGCGAGGCATCCCAAATTCCCGTGGTGGCCCTGGTGGGCTACACCAACGCCGGCAAATCCACCCTCCTCAATGCCCTCACCCATGCCCAGGTCTACGTGGCCGACCAACTCTTTGCCACCTTGGATCCCACTACCCGGCGGCTGGATCTGCCCAACCGGCAGGCGGTCCTGCTGACCGACACGGTGGGATTTCTAACCGAATTGCCAGACCAACTGGTGGATGCCTTTCAAGCCACCCTGGAAGAGGTGACGGAAGCCGATGCCCTACTACATGTGGTGGATCTGTCTCACCCCAACTGGGAAGGACAGATCGAGGCGGTGGAAACCTTGCTGGACAAGCTGCCCTTGGCCACTGGTCCCCGCCAGCTGGTGTTCAACAAAATCGACCGCCTCGACCCCGAATGGGTGGAAGACGTCCGCCTGCTCTACCCCAAAGCCCTGTTTGTTTCCGCCGCCACCGGCCAAAACCTGGATCAGTTGCGCCACACCCTGGCCCAGTTTGCTACAGCCCTAAGTCCTAACCCCTTCGATTGGCAGGAACCCAAGGATCCCTAAAAGCATTCCATAAGGATTTCCAAACCTGCATAGCTCATCTTCATCCGCCGTCAACATAAACATTCAGTTACATTGAGATCAGGATTGTGACCCGACTTAAAGTTAGGGAGAGAACATGGCCACCACTGCAGTTGCACCTCAAGTCGCACCTCGCCTGGCCCAGCCCCATCTGACGCTGCAAACTCTGCCCATCGGGGCCGACACCCTTGCCATTCGCTCCCAAGATTGGGATCGGGATCGATTTGACATCGAATTTGCTCTGGAAAATGGCACCACCTACAACTCCTTCTTGATTCGCGGCGAGAAGGTGGCCCTCATCGACACCTCCCACGAGAAGTTTCGCCAGTTGTACCTGGATTGCCTGCAAGGGATCCTAGATCCTGCCCAGATCGACTACCTGGTGGTCAGCCACACCGAGCCAGATCACAGCGGCCTGGTTGGGGATCTGCTGGAGCTGGCGCCCCAGATGACGGTGGTGGCCTCCAAGGTGGCGGTGCAATTTCTGGAAGATCTGGTGCATCGGCCCTTCCAGCGGCTGGTGGTGAAACAGGGAGATCGCTTGGATCTGGGCAAGGGGCATGTCCTGGAATTTATCTCTGCCCCCAACTTGCACTGGCCCGACACCATCCTCACCTACGACCACGGCACCCAGATCCTCTACACCTGCGACGTGTTTGGGATGCACTACTGCGACGATTTCGCCTGGGACGAACATCCCCACCTGTTGCAGGCCGACTTCAAGCTCTACTACGACTGCCTCATGGGGCCCAACGCCCGCTCGGTGTTGTCCGCCCTGAAGCGCATGGAAGCCTTGCCTCCCATCGCTGCCATTGCTACCGGCCACGGCCCCCTACTGCGCCATCACCTGTCCGACTGGGTGGAGCACTACCGCACCTGGAGCCTGGAGCAGGCCAAAGCCGAGCGCCTGGTGGCAGTGTTCTACCTGTCCGGCTATGGCCAGGCGGAAACCTTGGCTCAAGCCATTGCCCGTGGGATCCAAAAGACCGGCATCCAGGTGGAGCTGGCAGATTTGCGGCTGGTGGATGCCCACGAGGTGCGTGAGCTGATGAGCTTGGCCGCCGGTGTGGTGATAGGCATGCCGCCCCAATCAGGGCCTGAGGCCGCCACCACTCAAGTGCTGCTGAAAACCCTGCTGGCCTCTGCCCACAGCAAGCAAGGCTTTGGTCTGTTTGAGTCGGGCGGCGAAGATGATGAGTCGGTGTACCTCTGCCGCAACACACTGCAAGAAATCGGCGCCAAAGAGGTGTTTGCCCCCATTCTGCTCAAGCAGCCTGCTGGCGAGGCCCTGCTGCAACTGGCCGAAGAAGCAGGTACCGACCTGGGGCAGTGGCTGACCCGGGATCGCAGCATTCAGCAGATGAAAGCCTTGGATGCCGACCTGGATCGCGCCCTGGGCCGCATTAGCAATGGCCTCTACATCATCACTGCCCGCAAAGGGCAAGCCACCAGCGCTATGCTCGCCTCCTGGGTAGCCCAAGCCAGCACCGATCCGCCAGGGATCAGCATTGCGGTGGCCAAGGATCGGGCCATCGAATCCTTCCTGCAGGTGGGAGATACCTTCGTGTTAAACGTGCTGCAAGAAGGCCATTACCAACCCTTGATGCGCCACTTCCTGAAGAGATTTCCACCGGGGGCCGACCGCTTTGCCGGGATCAAGACCTACCCTGCTGCCAACGGATCCCCCATCTTGGCCGATGCTTTGGCCTACCTGGAGTGCCGTGTGGTGAGCCGCCTGGAAACCAGCGATCACTGGGTGGTGTACAGCACCTTGGAAGCCGGTCGGGTCTCCAGCCCAGAGGGCCTCACCGCCATCCACCACCGCAAGGTAGGGAATCATTACTAATACTGATAGTGAGCAGTGAGAAGGGAGAAGTGAGAGATGATCCCTCACCTCCAGCCCTTCTCCCTGGGGAAGCTGGGATCCCTGTAGCGAACAGACTCACAAAAACTTCAATAGGACTGCCGATAGACCAAGCCATCGGGATGTAGGAAAAAAGGGCTGTCTTCTCCCAGGCGGATCCCGCTCTGCTCTAGCCAAAAGGGCAGTCTCTCTGTTCCCTGTTGAATCCTTTGGGATCCCTGCTGGGCTGGCCGATAAGGGACGCTGCCCAAACCCGAAGAGAGGGGATCCGAGGGGGCATACCTCTGTCGCCAGCGCTGGTAGGGGCTGACCGGTTCGGGAAAATGTTGCGTAGCGATAACCTCTGCCTTGTCGAGTGCAGTAGCAGTGTGGAGCACTTTCTGGGCTGTCGAGAGAGTAGAGGCAAGTGTTGACGATTCTGACAACTGCAACTGTGAAGAGGGCGAAAGGACGACCACCGGGCATGGCTCAGCTTGTGCCCAAGCCCCCGGCGCAAAAACCCAGGCAAGCCAGCAAAAGAAGATGGCACACCGCATGGGAAGATCCCTCCATAGGCCCAACCCAGTCGTCTCTCAGGCCATTTTTCAAGGGCAGGACTGAGAGCACAGCTCCCATCTTGCCGATGCCGACTTGAAGGCCGGGTGATCGGGATCCCCCCAGTTGAGTGATCTCGATCAGATCAGCAGACCTACTCTAGAAATAGGGTCTAAAGCCCTGCTCTACCGCTGCGCAGTTTGCCTTGGCTTAGCCAGCCAGTAGAGCAAGGAGCATGTCAAGAAACGGCGGATTTGCCAGGATAGTCTGCGCTGCTGACCCGTACATAGGCGTGCCAAGCCAAGTCCAGCAGGCCATCCAACACCGCTGCAGCCACTGCCGGGCCTCCTTTGCGTCCCTCAGTGCGGATGTGGGGCACCATGGAATCGGCTAGCTCCTGCTTGGCTTGCACCACGTTCACAAACCCAGCCGGCGTGGCGATGACCAGAGCAGGGGCCACCTCCTTCTTTCTAATCAGCTGCACCAAGGTGGAGAGGGCAGTCTGGGATTGGCCAATCACAAAGATCGCCTCAGGGTAGCGTTGGGCCAGAGTTTCCAAGCCCCAAGCAGAGCGGGTCTTGTCCCTTTGGGGGCGGGTAATGGCTTCGCTGCTGCAATAGATGGGGTTGGAAAAGGTGTTCTGAACAGCCCAGGCAATGCCCACCTGCACCATCGGCTCATCGACCACAATGGTGGTACGCGCTGCCAGAGCCGCCGCTCCGGCCTGTAAGGCTTCGTTGCCAAAACGGATGAGGTTCAGGTACTCAAAGTCGGCAGTAGCATAAATAACCCGACGAACCACCTCATACTCAGCAGGAGAAAGCTCGTGCTTGCCCACCTCCTGGTCGATGATCATCAAACTCTCTGCATCGGTTACGTGCCACTCCATCGATCCCAGACCCCGCCCGCCGTTTACCTCGGTGATGACAGGATTGTACCTGCAGAGGCTCCAATGGGTGAGAAAAACCATCGCTCAACCTGGGGGCCAGCCCATCCCCCGACCGCCCAGAACGTGAATGTGGAGATGAAAGACGGTTTGCCCGCCGTCCTCTCCTTCGTTGATCACCAATCGATAACCTTTGTTTAAACCGGCCTCGGCAGCCACCCGCTGAGCGGTCAGCAGGAGATGTCCCAGCAATGCCTCATGTTCGGGCTTGGCCTGGGAAATGCCGGGGATGGGCTCTTTGGGCACCACCAAAATGTGGACAGGGGCTTGGGGGGCAATATCTTTGAAGGCCAGGGCTCTATCGTCTTCGTAAACGATTTGTGCAGGGATCTCCCTGCGAATAATCTTGCCGAAAACTGTGTCGCTCATGGGTGCTCACAAATTAGTTCTGCCCTTAGCCTACCTGCTAACCGCACATTCTCCCACCCAGGTGGCGAGAGTGGCGCTCGGCACCTACTGCTTCAGCAGCCATTCAAATTCCTGCCGCAGTGATTGAATATGCCCCACTCGCGAGACCAACAGCGCATCTCGCCCGGCATCGCGAAAACGAGAGCGCCACAAACTCACCAAATCGGGGTTGCTGCACCAAAAGCGGATAACAGCGTCGACCAACTGATCCAAGTCCCAGCCGCGCCGGGCCGGCACTTCCTCCACGGATCCCAGCAACGCATCGAGGGTGCAGGAGCTGGTACCCAGGTATTCCACCCCACAGGGCCGCTGGGCCAGCTTCTGTTGCTGATGAAAGAACTGTAGAGCAGGGGCGATGCCGATGATCTCGAAGGTGTAAACCATGTTGCTCCGCAACGCTGACGCGACTGGGCTCAGTCCTACAGAGTTTTTTGCGAAAGATCCTAAAAAGGGGGCTAGCAGTCTCAAAACCAAATCAAGGTTGGGATCCCTTCCCAACTATCCTCGATCTGATCCTGGATGTTAGGTATTGATTATACTCAACTTGGGCAAAATGCCAAGGCAAAGGACAGGCAGATCCCTGCGTGGCGAAATACTTTTGCGCCACAGGGGAAGGCTTTGCCTGATGGGCACTCCCTTGTTCAGCTCTGTGTAAATAATCTGTGCAGAAATCTGTGCAGATAAGAGGTAAAGCTGCTAGCAAACACAAGTGAGGACTGCTAGCATCCAATGGGATCTTTTGCTAATTGGCTTTAGCTACACAACTACAGCCCACTAAGGGACCACGGGATACGGTTGTATGGTCATTCTAGGCTAATTGAGACACTCCCCAAGCGTTCCGCGCCGCTGCCGCGACCACCCCCAGCCCCTTTCCCAGAGGGAGTCATCCCTCACCCCCAGCCCCTCTCCCAAAGGGAGAGGGGAGTTAGGAAGCAATACAACA
>NZ_JANSHW010000135.1:0-8816 GCF_047461815.1 Synechococcus sp. R6-10 | reverse complement strand
CACTGCCCCCAGTATAGGGGATCCCTGCCGCTTCCCACTGCCCCTCCACCACACTTCCACAACTTGGGCTCAAAACTCGCCCTCATCTTTGCCCATTTTTTCTGCTGGCGAGTACTATGTAGGGGGGATGGCGCTTAGAAAAGCGGTAAACCTTTCGAGTTCGCCGTCTTTTTTAAGCGAATCTACGGGTGTTCTCCCCGAAAAAAGCCAGCACAATAGGGCTAGGGTGATAGAGGGTGCGGCTGTCGCCCTAGGGAAGGTGAATCCTCAGCTGGGATCCCTTCTACATGCCATTTTGCCGCCGAGTTGTCTGTCCTTTTCAACCCTCATCAGTATCAGCAGTATCAGTGCAGGAGAGATCGTTATGGCAGTAGAGAAAGTGAACTCCTCGTCCAGCTTGGCCGAAGTGATCGATCGCATCTTGGACAAAGGTATCGTGGTCGATGCCTGGGTGCGGGTTTCTTTGGTTGGGATCGAGCTGTTGGCCATTGAAGCCCGCGTCGTTGTGGCTTCCGTGGAAACCTACCTGAAATACGCTGAGGCTGTGGGTCTGACGGCTACTGCTGCTGCTCCTGCCGTCTAAATCTGCCTAACCAAAATCACTCAACCAAGGAAAGTGCCCACAACCCTCTCGCCTTGAGCATCGCAATGGTTGGATGAGTTATGCTCTCTGGGCGGAGGCGTAGGAAGCTAGCCGTCGGAAAGCGAGGCAGGGATCCACCGCCGGTCTCTGCCTTGCTTCTGCGGGTTTTGTTCGAGGATTGAGTCTTGCAGCCGCACTGAGCTACAGGTTGGCAGTGCCATCGAGTTGGGAACAGGCAGAGAAGCTGTATCCACCCAAGCATTGAAAACGACGTGAGGGATTGGAGATCATGAGTTTGCAGGAACAATGGGCCATGGCCCGCAGCCAGCGGGTGGCTCAGAATCGAAGTTTGTTAAGCCGATCCCGGCAGCAGCGCCTAGAGCAGCACCAAGCCCTGATGGTTGAGCTGGGGCAGCGCCGCCAGCAACGACAAGAAGCACTACGGCAGCAGACGGAGCAAACCCGCAGCCAATTGCAGAAACTGAGGCAGGAGCGGGCTGCGAGGCGATCCCTGGACGAATGCTCCCGCTCGGAAGCGGCGGCTCAGCGGGCCAAGTCGGTGGCAGAGAGTCTGGCTCGCCTGGAGCAGGAACGAGCTGCTCAATTGGAAGTCAGCCGGCAGCAATTGCAGGCTTTCCGGGCTAACTTGACTGCGGCTGTGGAGCATTTGCTGAGCACCTATACGCAGGCTCGGCAGGCGATGGCCGACAAAACTCAGCAAGCGCGGCAGTCTTTTTGCGCCGATTTGCGGCAGTGGGTACAGGCTCTCCGGCAAATGGCTCGACAGGAGCTGGCTCAGATGGCTCAGGAACAGCAAGCCCAGGCCCAGGCCCTGCGGGGATCCCTGGCCACTTTCCGGGCGGAGTTGCATAAGCAGGTGTGGGGCAATGGGATCCCTGACCTCATCCCAGAACCTGAAGTCTCCACTTCCAGTGCAAGCTCTAACAGTGCCGTTGCGACTGCCGGTGAGACTGCTTCCGACTCAACGCCTGTAGCCGAAGGTCAAACCCCGGTGGAGCCGTCCGCCCCGGTCTCTGTTTCCCAACCCCCAGGGGGTTTGACAACGCTCGAACCCCCTGAAGTTCCGCCTACTGTTGAGAAACAGGTGGATCCCATCCTTGACTATGTCAACAAGTATGTGAGTGATCTACAAGCGCAGGATCCCAACTTGACCCTGCTGCAGGTAATTGGGGATCGGGAACGGGTGCGCGATCTGCTGGCCCGCGGCGCGGTGGATCTGGGGGTGGATCCCTCGGAAATCTTGGCTACGCTGCGGCGCATGGTGTCGGGGACGGTCGCAGTTTAGTTGTGCCGAGCGCAGGAAGAACATCCGGGCTATAGTCAAGGCAAAGGAGTCTAGGGCAGCAAAGAGGTTGAGTATCTCCATGGCCACGGTTCTGCAGGCGCGTCCCCGCCAGTTCGTGAACACCCCCTACATTGAGCGGATTACCCGCCGCGCTTTGCGCTATTTGCAATCGGGCTTTGCGGTGCATTTGCGGGGGCCTTCGGGTACGGGCAAAACCACTTTGGCGATGCACCTGGCCAGCCTGCTGGGCCGTCCCATTATGCTGATCTACGGGGATGACCGCTTCGATTCTTCCGACCTCATTGGGGGGCGCACCGGCTTTACCCATCGGCGGGTGGTGGACAACTTCATTCACTCGGTGGTGAAGACGGAGGAGGATGTGCAGCAGCGCTGGGTGGATGCCCGCCTCACCTTGGCTTGCCGAGAGGGGTTTACCCTCATCTACGACGAGTTCAATCGCTCCCGCCCTGAGGCCAACAATGCTCTCCTGAGTGCCTTGGAGGAGAGGCTGCTGGTGTTGCCGCCGGACAGCAACCGCTCGGAATATCTGCGGGTGCATCCCCAGTTCCGGGCCATTTTTACCTCTAACCCGGAGGAATATACCGGGGTTCACAGGGCCCAAGATGCGCTGCTGGATCGGATGATCACCATCGATATGGGGGAGCCGGACATCGAGACCGAAAAGGAGATTCTCACCTCGCGAATAGGCTTATCCGGCCCCGACGCCCTCAAGATCGTCCACATTGTGCGGGCTTTTCGCCGCAAGTTGGATCTGACGCGCCACCCCAGCCTGCGCAGTTGTTTGATGATCGGGCGCATTGTCAAGGAACATGAGCTGGCAGTTAGCAAAGAGAATGCCGATTTTCGCGCTTTGTGTGCGGATGTGCTGTTGCCCCGGGCTGGCAAGCGCTATGAAGAGGGATCCCAGTTGCTGAATTATCTGCTAGACCAACTGCCTGGCTGAGTCTTTTGCCTGTTGGTACGCTTTGGAGGTCGATTAACCCTGTGCCGATTAGCTCTCAACCCTTGACCACGGCTACTCACGGCTCCTCGCTGGCCGATGTGTTGGAGCGGGTACTGGATAAGGGCATTGTGATCGCCGGAGACATCACCGTTTCGGTGGGCAATGTGGAGTTGCTGAATGTGCGCATTCGCCTGCTGATTTCTTCGGTGGATAAGGCCAAGGAGATCGGCATCAATTGGTGGGAGTCGGATCCCTATCTCAACAGCCAGGCGCGGGAGCTGCTGGAAGCCAACCGACAGCTCATGCAGCGCGTTGCCGAATTGGAAAGACAGCTTGCCCAAGCTCTGCCCCAGGGGGGAAAGGGAACGGACCCATAGGCTGCCCCCCGCCATTGTGACCTGGATTGACGGGCTAGACTGGCTGCTGGGGTGGTTTGACGGGGTGATGGGGCATGGCTTTGGAGATGGCGTTTGACCGGAAGGGTTGGCAGCGGCTAGGGACGCTGGGCTGGGCTGTGGGTGTGGTGCTGGCCCTTGGAATCCCGGCCTTGGGTCAAAATCCCCGTGCCATCAGCATCAGCGCTGATGTGCAGGAGGCCAACGCCAACACAGGGGTTTTTACGGCCATTGGCAATGTCACCCTCAGTTTTCCTGCCGAGCGGCTTACGGCCCGCGCCCAAAGAGCTGTGTATTACAGCCAGGAGCAACGCATTGAGCTGGAGGGCCAGGTCATCATCAACCAAGGGGAGAATCAGTTGCAAGCGGAGAAAGTCATTTACCACATCGACAAGGGCACCATCCAGGCAGTGCCATCGGCAGGGCGGCAAGTGGAGTCGATCTACGTTTTGCCGGAGCCCAGCTCAAGTCCTTAGCTGATCCCCACACTTTTTTCCAGCAGCACGGACTCAGCCAACACGGCTATACCGTGATTTCGTCACCGATCATCCCAGCCTGCAGGGTTTCCCTCACCCCCAACCCCTCTCTCAAAAGGAGAGGGAAGCCAGGGACAGACATAACAAATCGTTTCATTGCTGTTTGAAATGACTACATTTGAAATGACTACACATGGGGCAGCGCTGGAAACGAGCTCGGGGAATGTCGGCTTAGATCCGTTTAGGATGTAGTAATTCATTTAGGATGTAGTAGTTCGGGCGGCAGACTTTTTCCCTGACTCTGAATCAAAGGATGGCTGATGGATGTTCGGGATCCGAGTTCCTCACCCCTGGCAACGAGAGGCACAGGTCACTCCAGAAGAGATGTTTTTCAGCCGGCGGCAATTTCTAGCGCAACTGGGATCCGTTGGGGTGGGAGCCAGTTTTTCTATTTTTGGGTTTGGCAGCAGGGGAGCTGCTCCCTCGGTAGAACGAGAGCTGAGGGGGATCCCACTCAACCCCCACTTTTCGGATGTGGGCAGGCCCGTCACCGAGGAGATTGTAGCTACTCGTTACAACAACTTTTACGAGTTTGGCTCCGGAAAGCGCGTCTGGCGGGCTGCACAGGCTTTGCCCACGGATCCCTGGACTGTCGAGATTACCGGGCTGGTGCGGCATCCTCAGCGGTTGGGCCTGGAAGATCTGTTTAACTTCCCCCTCGAAGAGCGCATCTATCGCTTTCGCTGTGTGGAAGCCTGGGCGATGGTGGTGCCGTGGTTGGGCTTTCCGATGCGGCTGTTGCTGGAACGGGTGGATCCTTTGCCGACGGCTCGATTTGTCCGCTTCACTTCCTTTTACGATCCGGAAATTATGCCTGGCCCAATCTGGCCCCCCAACTTGCCTTGGCCCTACACGGAAGGGTTGCGGATCGAGGAAATGGCCAACGAGTTGGCCTTTTTTGCCCTCGGCATCTATGGCAAGCCGTTGCCCAAACAGCACGGAGCGCCAATTCGCATGGTGGTTCCCTGGAAGTATGGCTTTAAAGGGGGAAAATCCATCGTCAAAATCGAGTTTTTGGATCATCAACCCTCTACGTTTTGGAATACCCTCGCCCCTGAGGAGTATGGATTTGAGGCCAATGTGGATCCTAGGGTGCCCCACCCCCGCTGGTCACAGGAGCAGGAAGTCTTGATCGGTTTCGGATCCCGTTCCCAGTGGCAAATCGTTCCCACCTTGCCCTACAACGGGTACGGAGAGTATGTTGCCCACTTATATGGCTGAACTTATATGCCTGAAGACGCCCACGAAAGGATTCGAACCTCCGACACCTGGGACCGGAACCCAGTGCTCTAGTCCACTGAGCTACGTGGGCAATGCAACTGCATTAACCATCATATCTGCTGACTTTCAGTTCTGCCAAGGGGGCAAAGCTGCGGCGGTGCTGCGGGGTGGGCCCCAAGTTCTGCAACGCCAGTCGGTGCTCCCGCGTGCCATAGCCAGCGTTGGTGCGCCAGCCGTAGCCGGGGTACTGCCGATCCCAGCTCTGCATCAAGGCATCTCGCCAGACTTTGGCCACAACTGAAGCAGCGGCAATGGAGAGGCTGATGTGATCCCCCTTGACCAGGGCCGTTTGCCGGGATCCCAGCTCGGCCAGCGGCAATCCATCCAGCAAAATGTGTTCGATTGGATCCAACTTGGCCAAAGCCCGCTGCATGGCTAGCACCGTGGCCTGGCGAATGTTGAGCCGGTCGATCTCAGCAGCAGAGGCACTGCCAACGCCCACAGCCAAAGCCACCTGCCGAATCCGTTCCGCCCATTGAGCGCGTTGCTGCGGACGCAGTTGTTTGGAATCCCTCACTCCCTCCAGTTCTTTGGGATCCATCTGGGCCGGCAAAATTACCGCCGCCGCCACCACTGGCCCAGCCAGGGCTCCCCGCCCCACCTCATCCACCCCCGCCACCCGCAGGATCCCCTGCTGCCAAAGGGATCCCTCCCAGATCAAACTCGGCCTTGCCCGCTCCACCATACTCCCATGTCTGCCCCTGGGCTTGAGAGCAGCGCCTAACTGCTGCGGGAGCGCCGTCGCCTGGAGGCTGCTGGAGATTGCTGGGCAGGGCTGATCCCCAGTTCCGCGGCTGGCTCGGCCAAGCTGCTCTGCACTGCTGGCACGAACGATTCAGCAGAAGGGATTTCGGGTTCAGAAAGTTCGGGTGGAGAGAGGTTGTCCAGCAGCTCCTTCTCCTGCAGAGCCTCCGGTTCGGGTGCAAACTCCTCTGTCTGAGAAGTTGCCTCAGTCTCCATCCTGGGCGGACTTTCCGCCTCTAGAGTTCCCGGCAGAACCACCCTAACCGCCGTGTCTCGGCCCCAAGGCGGCGGCTGGTCAAGCAGCAACAGCGGCGACAGCCCCAACTCCGAGTAGACCCGTTGTTGTAACGGGGTCATCTCCACGGTGACGGTTTGCCGTACCGGAGCCGGACGGCCTTCTGAGGACTCCGTCCCGCTGGCGCGAACGGTGCGGGCTGGGGAAGTGTGATCTTTGCGTGAGGCGGATTCTGCCTCTTCCCCAGGGCCAGAACGGCGGGGTTCTTGACGCTTTAGGTCTGCTCCGCCCCCTGGCAGTTGCATCGGCTCTGGGGCTTCCTCTTCTACAGGAGTATCCAGGCTCCGAGCAACGAGGCGCTGGCCAGTGCGGGGATCCCCCCAGTCTTCACGGGGACGCTTGCGTCCCGTTTCAACCCGTGGCTCTTCCTCCAGATCGTCTGAAGTCGTAAAGGGATCCGGGCTGGGGCGTCGTTGTCCGGGGGCAGATCGCGACCGCCGCAGCAGCGCACGGCTATCGCCTCGAGACAGCCCATCGCTTCCCACTCGCAGGCGCGCCCGTTGGGGGTTGCCATCGCGGGGCAGGATCGGGCCGGCCTCTTCCTCATCCCCTCCTTCCGCCTCGGTGGGTAGCGTTACCGTCAGGCCGCTTTCTATTGTTAACAGATGCCCTGGCTCGGCCCCCGGCAAGCGGGCCAGGATCCCCAGCCCCTCACAGGTGGGGCAAGAATAGCCGAAGATCTCGTAAAGGCTTTGCCCCTGCCGTTTGCGGGTGAGCTCCACCAGCCCCAATTCCGACAGTTGGACCACCTGTGGGCGAGCTTTGTCGCTGGAGAGGGCCTTGTTAAAATGCTCCAAAACCAGCAACTGGTCGCGGCGGGAATCCATATCGATGAAGTCCACCACAATCACACCGGCAATGTTGCGCAGCCTCAATTGGCGGGCAATCTCGGTAGCCGCCTCACAGTTTGTCCACAGCACTGTCTCCCGAGAAGTGGCCGATTGGGTGAAGGAGCCCGAGTTAACATCAATTACCGTCAGGGCCTCGGTGGGCTCGATGATGATGTAGCCACCAGAGGGCAGATCCACCCGTGGCCGCAGCGCCTGCCGAATAACCGCGTTGACCCGAAAATACTCCAGAATGGGGGTGGGCTCGCGGTGGGCATCGACAACGACACCAGGGGGCATTTGGCCCTTGTTCCAGCCCTGCAGATAGCTACGGACTCGCTTCGCTCCTGCCGCAGAGTCGGTCACAATACGGTTCACATCGTCGGAGTAAACATCCCGCAGCACCCGCTGAATAAAGTCGTCATCCCGGTTGAGTAGCCCCGGCCCCCGTGCTGCCTGATACTGCTGTTGAATATCTTCCCAGAGTTTCTTCAATTGCTCCAGGTCGTCGATCATCGCTTCTTCGGACACACCTTCCGCTTCGGTGCGCACCAACAGGCCCATCTGCGGGGGTTTAATCAAAATGGCCAGCGACTTCAAACGGTTGCGTTCTTCTCGATCCTCGATGCGGCGGGACAGATGAACGCCTTTTCCGTAGGGTCGCAACACCAAATACCGCCCTGGAAAGGCCAAATCTCCGGTAAGCCTTGGCCCTTTGTTGCCGGTAGGCTCTTTCATCACCTGTACCAGCACCTTTTGCTGCGGCAAGACCAGCTCAGAAATCGAGGCATGACTTCGCTTGAGGCGCAGCGGGCCCAGGTCGCTGACGTGGATAAACCCATTGCGCTCTGCAGGGCCGATGTTGACGAAAGCGGCATCGATGCTGGGCAGAACGTTCTCGATGATTCCGACGTAAACGTCTCCCACTTGGTGAGCGCCGCTGGCGACGATCAGCTCCTGCACTTGATCTTCGGCGAAGACGGCTGCCACTCGATGTTGCTCGGCAATGACAATCTGCCTGGGCATTAACTTCCCTCCCCGCCCCAAGGGCACGCGGTTACGGGTTGAACCCTCATTCTGGCGAGGTGTTGTCCTTTTGCTGGGATCCGCTTAAGTTTCTTTGACCAGGATTGACTCATCATGGGGCTGTCCATTACCCTCAGCTCTGCTTTGACGCTTGGCTTTGTTTCCTCTCCAATGGGTGAGGTGAGTTTAAGTGCATGTGAACTACCCAATGCTGGCTCTGGTGGGTACAGCGGGGGGCTTCTGCTGATTGGAAGGAAAACTCATCGGATGGGATGAATGGATTCGGTGAGGTTTGCATGGAGATTCATGGATGGGCTCAATCGATAGGCTCAGGGAGCAAGACGGCTCCGCCTCGGGAGATCGAACGCTGGCCCATTGCAGAACCCCAGTTGTGCGGCCCAGCCTGTTCGCGAAAGCGTCGCGTAGCGATAGTCCACAACAAGACAGGGTTTGCGCGCGGAAAGAAGCACCTTCTCAGGGTAAAATTTTCTGGTTGGATCTGGGCTATGTCGAAGAGGCACACTTTTCTGTTGCACCTATCGACTCGACCCCATCACGCCTGTTACCTGCCCTGGGTACTGAGTTAAGAGTGTCTCCATTCCAGAATCCGGCCCAGCTTTTGCCTGCTGCTCACCCCGCCCTTGGTCAAGTTGATGCTTGGCGAGCCCCACAGCGGCAGGAGCCAGCAATAGCAGCATTATAGCGCTTGTGGGATCCCTCAGCCCAGACAGACCCTTAGCCCTTGGGTTGCTCCCAGAGGAAGTGCTCAATCTGGATCGGCTAGGGGGTTCTGATACATTTACGCTGAACACTGCTGAACATCACTGTTCAACTATGCAGCGATAGCATTCTGTTTGTT
>NZ_JANSHW010000134.1:0-2874 GCF_047461815.1 Synechococcus sp. R6-10 | reverse complement strand
CCTCTAGGGTTCCGGTTTGAGCGCTCTGGCGAAGCAAATGATAGGCCCGTTCTAGCCTTGTGGAGGATCCTGTGTGGGGGGGGCAGCCATCTTCTCGCAAGGCCGGATCCAGGAAATGATTGGTGTGGGCGAGGATCCCTCCTTGAGGGAGATGCAGGCCAATTCCTCGTGGACTGATTTCAAAGCTGATTGCACTAGCGGGCTGTAGGCCTACCGCCTGTCCTGCGGTACCCGCAACGCTGACACAAGAGGACGCGGTGTAAGGATAGGATCCCACCCTCTCTACAGCCTGCTGCCACTCCTCGCACTCCAACAATAAGCGCAACAGCAGATGCACCGGCATTCCCTCGGTTTGCCCATCTAGGGTAGAGCGCAAGAGGTTGAGGGCTACGGCCAACCCTGCTCGGTTGAGGCCGATTTTGGCCAGGATCCCAGCTTCGGTCAGGGTGAGGTAGGCAGGGTGGTTATCGGAGCGAACGCACAACAGCACACAGGCCCTGCGCTGCTCCCCGATCCAATCCCAGGTTTGGGCCAAGTAGGTGTGGTGGGTGGAGGTAGCCTGGGGCAAGGCCGCCAGGGCGGTGCATTCTCCCCCATCCGGGTTGGCTTGGGCTGGATCGATGAGATCAATCCCCTTGAATTCATGAGCAGGATCCGGTGGGTGCTGGGGCACCCCGTTTTGGAGATTGTGTTCCAGAGCAGCGGCGCAGTCGGGATGGGATCCACCGACAACCGATCTGGATAAAATCTCGGTGCGCAAATTGAGGGCCAGAATCTCGGCAAAACGGAAGCCACTCCCCGCGGCAATGCCTTGGATTTCTTCCAGCAGGTGGGGCACGTGGCGCTCTAGCCAGGGCAGGGATCCCTCTGCTTGGGTCTGGGCCTGCTGCCAGGTGAGACCACAGCGGTAGGCAAATTGGCGGGCGTAACTAGCAATGCTGTGGCAAATGAGTTGGGCCGCCTGGGATCCATACTGTTGGCCTCGTTGTTGGGGATCCCCCTGCAGATGAAGAATGGGGAACATGGTGCTGGTTTGCCCGTGACCTCAATAGGTGGGCAGGGAGGGATCCACCTCACAGGCCCAAGCGTGAATGCCGCCGCTGATGTTATAAACCTGGGTGAACCCGTTGGCCTGTAGCCACCGGCTCATTTGAGCAGAGCGGATGCCATGATGGCAGAGCACAAAAGTTGGCTGATCTGGATCCAGCTCTGTGAGGATCCGTTCCCTCCATTCCTCGTACTGGCTCAAGGGGTAGTTGCGAAAGCCCAGGGCATTTAAATTCACCAGCTCCAGCTCTGCCGGTTCCCGCACATCGATCAATTGCAGAGGGCCGGCCTCGGGATCCCGTAGGTGTTGGGCCATCTGTTGCGGTGTAATGGAGCGGATGGAGAAGGACATCGCCAACTCTGGTCTACAGGGATCCCCTCTCAAGATACACCGGCTCAGCGGCTGCCCTGAGACTGCCCGCAAAGGTTAAGATGTCACCCTGATTTGGGCTTAGCCTGGGTATGGCTGTGCAACGCTTTTTGATCGACACGGATACGGCGGGAGATGATGTTACCTCGCTGCTCTTTGGGCTGCTCTGGCCCAACAGCATCCTACAGGGCTGCCCGCCGGGGTGAGTTTCATTCGAGATCCCTTTGCGGAAGTGCCCAAACCCGCCGATTATGCCAGCATCTGCAGCGGAGATACCCGTCCGCTGTTCTTTATCGGTGTGGATGCTAACCAAAACTACCTGGGGGATACCGACAACAACCCTGCCACCCTCAACCACGGTCTCACCTCGATGCTGAAGCGGGTGGATATGGCCACCTATGAAGTGATTCGCAGCGTGGTGGAAGGCAACTTTAAGGCAACTTTGTCGGCGGCATTCAAACCTTTGGCCTGGAGAACGAGGGTGTGGGCTATGCCCTGGATGAATACAACCAAGCCTTGCTCTCAGCGGATTTGGTGGCTGCTGTGGAAGCGGTGAAGCAAGACATCCTCGCCGGAACCCTCGAAGTACCTGAAGAGCGCTAGATTTTTGAGATTTTTGTTGCCGATTGATTGCGGATCCCTGGCGAAGCCTTGACTAAACAGAGGATCCATCAGAGGATGCTTTTGCTGAGGGCATTGGATCGCAACTTGGCCACCTGCACTTTGACCTCGTGGCAGTTGCTTGTTGTTCTTGTTTGTTGCTGTAACAACCTTAACCGCTAAGCGCTTGTAAGGAGCTTTCCACCTATGCTTGGCCAAGTATCCAAGTCTGGTTGGGGGATCTGTTCAGCCTTGCTGCCTCTGTTGGCAGGGATCGCTTTCGGCTGTGGAGGAGGCACAGGCAACTCTCCCCCTCTGCCGTCGCCAGGTAGTGGATCTGTCGTCCTGCAAGTGGATCCGGCCAGGGGCCCCTTTACCAAGGTGGCTGATGCCGTTGCAGAAGCGCAGCGGCTGCAAAATGCCACAGCAGGACTAGAGGTGCTGATCGAGATTTTGGGGGCGGGCAAGGAGAGACTGGAGAAGAACCTCGCCCTGGATGGAGGTGACGGCACCAATGGCGGGCGGATTCGGATTACCAGCTCTGCTGCCTACGAGATCCTAGCGGGGTTGTTCGATGTGGTTGTAGCCAGCCAAACTAGCCTGCAAGGGGTAGATGTGGTGCTGGGGGGTGGACGGGTGCAGGTGAACAACGGCACTTTTCAGCCGCGCAAGGTCACCCTCAACGACCCTCGCTCCAACATCTTGGTCAACGGCAATGCTGCGGTTCTAGAGGGAGCCTTGAACCAATTGGCCGAGATTTTGTGCCAGCAATTTTTGGATCCCTGTGTGCAGATCTCTGGGAATGGCCGGGTCAGCCGTGTCTCGCCGATTGTCAGTAAAACGGGTGGGGTGGGCAT
>NZ_JANSHW010000133.1:0-7029 GCF_047461815.1 Synechococcus sp. R6-10 | reverse complement strand
CAAAGTTTGGATTGCCTTTACCGACAACCGCCTGGATTGGGCCCGCGAAAAAGCGGCAGAGTTCAACAAGCAATTTCCTCAATACAAAGTTACGGTCGAAGGCTACGGCAACTACGAAGAAATTCAGCAAGCCACCGACCTGGCCATTCAACAAAATGCTGCTCCTTCGGTGGTGCAGTGGTTTGAGGTGGGCACCCAACGGGCACGGGATTTTGGTTACTTCAAGTCCATTGCCGAGGCTCTGGGCAATCGCACCGAAGTGAACGGGATCCCGGTGAATTTCGACGATTTTATCGAGCCGGTGGTGAGCTACTACACCCTGGATGGCAAATTTACGTCCATGCCCTGGAACAGCTCCAGCCCCATTCTCTACTCCAACACGGCCATCTTGAAGAAGGCAGGGATCGAAAAGCCGCCGGCCACCTGGCAAGAGCTGGAGGCTGCTTGTCAAAAGATCATGGCCCTCCCCGACGCTCCCCAGGGCTGTGTGACCTGGCCCAATCACGGCTGGTTCTACGAGCAGTGGATGGCCCAGCAGAATGCCCTCTTGGCCAACAACGACAATGGCCGTGCCGCCCGTGCCACCCAGGTCTTTTTGGACTCGGAGCCGTCAATTGCCATCGCCACCTGGTGGAAAGGGATGTATGACAAAGGCTACTACATCTACAGCGGCAAGCAGCGGGATTGGGCAGCCACCGAGCAGGCCATCCAGACCGGTACCGTCGCCATGGCCATCACCAGCAGCGCCGATGCCGCCAACATCACCAACGCTGCCAAGCAAAACAACATCGAGCTGGTCACCACCCGCATGCCCTACAACGCCGACAAGGGTTGGACGGGGAACTTGATCGGGGGAGCCAGCCTCTGGCTGGTGAAGGATCTGCCCAAGGAGGTGGAAGAGGGGGCGCTGACCTTCATGCTGTGGCTCAATAACACCGAAAATGCTGCCGAGTGGCACCAAGTGACCGGCTACTTGCCCATTCGGAAAAGCTCGGTAGCCTTGCTGGAGTCGAAGGGCTGGTTCAAGGAAAACCCCAACTTCTTCACCGCCAGCGACCAAATCAACAATTCCAAGGTGACCCCTGCCACTCGGGGGGCGCTGCTGGGGGCTTTCCCCGAAATTCGCAACGTGGTGACCCAAACCATGGAAGATCTGATGCTTAAAGGCGGGGATCCGGCCCAGGCCATGGCCAAGGCCAACCAGGAGGCCAACCGCCTTCTGGCCGAGTACAACTCCCTCTACCAGTAACCTGGATGTCGATGGGCCAGGGGTGTTATTGAGGGATGGGGGTGGGCGGCGGCCTGCCCCTTTCCGGGCTTTGATAAGGCTCTTGTGAAGAGCACAGCCGAGGTGAGAGGCATGTTGGGATTCGTCCAAGTGTTGGTGCCGCTGTTGGCAGGGTTGCTGGGATCCCTCTGGATGGGGCTCCGTTTTCGACGCATCGAGTGGCCTGTGCCGGTGGGGGCAGTGCTGGGGGGCCTAGCAGGAGGGCTGGGATCCCTGATTTTTATGGCGCCCCTGGATTTTTGCACTTTTGAGCCGGAGCGCAAGGCCATCGACATGGCCTTTGGTGTGGGGCTGGTGCTGGCGGGCATGGCCATTCCCCTCTGGCCGCTGTTGGCGTGGACGCAGAAGGAGCAGGAGCGCCGCCTGGGGATCCCCGGCCCAGCTGTTCAGGAGAGGGGCATCTTTAAGCAGTGGTGGCTGGCGTGGCTGCTCTTGTTGCCCACCTTCACGATCTTGGTGGTGTTTCTCTACTACCCAGGGCTGGATACCTTCCGCCTTTCCACCCTGCTCACGTTTGTGGGGGCGCCGCGCAGCCGCTTCGTCTGTGTGGATAACTTTACCGCTTTGCTGACGGATTCCACCTATCTGCGCAGCCTGGGGATTACCTTTGCCATTTCGGCGGCCATCGTGGTGCTGGGGTTGAGCGGATCCCTGTTGATTGCCACGCTGGCCTATCAGCCGATTCGGGGGGCGGCGATTTATCGGGTGTTGCTGATCTGGCCCTACGCCATTTCTCCGGCGGTGGCCGGGATCATCTTCTTTATCATGTTCAACCCCTTGGGAGGGGTGGCCAACCATTTGCTGGGGCTGGTGGGGATCCCCCGTTTAAACTGGCTCAGCGATCCCAACTTGGCCCCTTGGGTGGTGATCTTTGCCAGCGTTTGGAAGCAGATGGGCTACAACATTTTGTTTTACCTTGCCGGCCTGCAAAACCTGCCCAAGGATTTGCTGGAAGCGGCTGCCATCGACGGGGCCGGGGCAGTGCGTCGCTTTTTTGCCATCACCCTACCGCTGCTTTCTCCCATCACCTTCTTTTTGGTGATTACCAACATGACCTATGCGTTTTTCGATATCTTTGGCACCATTGACTTGCTGACTGCTGGGGGCCCTTCCGGATCCACCTCGGTGTTGATCTACGAGATCTACAAAATCGGAGTGTCTTCAGGCAATTTGGGTAGGGCTGCCGCGCAATCCATCGTCCTGTTTCTCATTGTGGTGGGGCTGACGATCCTGCAATTTCGCACCACCGAGCGGAATGTAACCTACGGCGGATAACGGCTGTCTCTGCTGCAACGCAATGATCCCAGTTCTCAGTGGGCAAGGGGAAAATCGGCAAGAATGGGGGTAGAGAATCTAGGGATCCTCGATGGCCCCAAAATCCAACGCCTCGACTTGCTGGCGCGACTTCGGGAAGCTGGGCATGCTGCTGGCGGCCACTCTGCTGCTTTGGCTCCTCTGGGGCTCCATAGCGGGCAGCCAAGCCCGTCTCAACTTCAACAACGCCGATCTGCAAGGTCAAGATCTATCCGGCCAAGATTGGCGGGGCAGCAGCTTTGTCAGCGCCAACCTGCAGGGCGCCGATCTGCACGGGGCCAACCTTTCGGGGGCGGCATTCACCAAGGCCAATCTGGCGGGGGCCAACCTATCCGGTGCCGATTTGAGCAATAGCCTTTTGGATCTGGCCAATTTGGCAGGAGCCGATCTCAGAGGGGCCAAGCTCACGGGAGCCATTGCCGCACGGGCGGTTTGGCAAGGAGCGCAGATTGCCGGCGCCGATTTCAGCGAAGCCTATGTGGATCGGGCGGCAAAGCGGCAGTTGTGTGAGCGAGCTGAGGGATCCCACCCGATAACCGGCGTAACCACCCGTGAGAGTTTGGGCTGCCCTTGAATCAGGGCCGGCAAAGGTGAAGAAAACAGGATCCCTGAGCCCCGTCGGTCAGATTGGCCTCTAGATTGGGTAAGGTGTCGATAGTGCCCCAACCATGAGCAAGCCCAGCTTTGCGGTGATTGGCCTAGCGGTGATGGGGGAAAACCTGGCCCTCAACGTCGAGCGCAATGGCTTCCCGGTTGCCGTCTACAACCGCACCAGCTCCAAAACCGACCAGTTCATGCGGGAGCGAGCCCAAGGCAAACGGATCACCCCCGCCTACAGCCTGCCGGAATTGGTGCAACTGATGGAGCGGCCCCGCAAATTCTTGATCATGGTCAAGGCGGGCGCGCCGGTCGATGCGGTGATCGACGAGCTGAAGCCGCTGCTGGATCCGGGGGATATCATCATCGACGGCGGCAACTCCCTCTACACCGACACCGATCGCCGTGCCGAAGCCCTCGCCCCCACCGGGATCCACTTTGTCGGCATGGGAGTGAGCGGCGGGGAAGAGGGAGCCCTGAACGGCCCCAGCCTCATGCCCGGCTGCAGCCCAGAGGCCTACCAACAACTGGAGCCCATCTTGGCCAAAATTGCCGCTCAAGTGCCAGACGGCCCCTGTGTCACCTACCTGGGGCCCAAAGGGGGCGGGCACTACGTGAAGATGGTACACAACGGCATCGAATACGGCGATATGCAGCTGATCGCCGAGGTCTACGACCTAATGCGCAGGGCTTTGAAGCTGTCGGCCTCGCAGATGCAGGAGATTTTTCAGGCTTGGAATGAAACAGAGCTGGAATCTTTCCTAATTGAAATTACCGCCAAGATTTTCCAAACCCTGGATCCGGAAACCGGCAAGCCTTTGGTGGATCTCATCCTGGATAAGGCCGGGCAGAAAGGCACCGGTTTGTGGACGGTCAAAGATGCTCTGGATCTGGGGGTAGCGGTGCCCACCATCGAGGCGGCAGTGCAAGCTCGTATCCTCTCGTCGATGAAAGAGGAGCGGGTGGCTGCCTCTGCCCAGTTGAAAGGGCCGGACGCCACTTTTGAAGGGGATCCCGACTGCTTTATCCAAGATCTGCGCGCCGCCCTCTACTGCTCCAAAATCTGCTCCTATGCGCAGGGGATGGCCCTGCTCAAAAGAGCCACTGTTGCCCACGGCTACGTCTACACCTTCAGTGAGATTCCGCGGATTTGGAAGGGGGGCTGTATCATCCGCGCCCGCTTCCTGGGCGAGATCCAGTCGGCCTACAAACGGGATCCAGAGCTGGTGAACCTGCTGTTGGATGAGGAATTCGAGCAGGCCATCCGGGAGCGGCAGGGATCCTGGCGGCGGGTGGTGGCCACGGCGGCTGCCCTGGGGATCCCGATCCCGGCCATCAGCGCTTCTTTGGCCTACTACGACAGCTACCGTACCGCCAACCTGCCCCAGAACCTCACCCAAGCCCAGCGGGACTTCTTCGGGGCCCACACCTTCGAGCGCATCGACAGGCCGGGCGTCTTTCACCATGAGTGGAATGCCTGTTGCCGTTAGCAATGCGTAGCATCAAGAGGTCTCCGGAAAAAAGTTGAACCGCGCACCTCCGTTTGGAAAGGCTCCCCTTCCTGAGGAAAATCCTCGCGGAAATGGGCCCCGCGGCTTTCCTCCCGCAGCAGCGCCCCCTGAGCTACCAGACGGGCCAGCAAAAGCAGACTGCCTGCCTCGGCCTCTTCCCGGGTGGCCCAAGGCTTTTCCTGCAGGGGAAGTGCCTTGACAAAGGTCAGAAAAGCCCGCAGCCGTGTTCCCTCCCGCACAACGCCCAAAGCTTCCCCAACTCGATGCCTGAGAGCCGGCAGGATGTCGGGAGACGTCGCCAGAACGGGTAGCCTCTGCAGCTGTCGGGGAAAGCTCACCTCTCCCAAATCTTGCAAGGCAGCCAAGGCGGCCCGCTTGCCCATGACCAGCCCTTCCAAAAGGCTGTTGGAAGCCAAGCGATTGGCTCCGTGCAGACCCGTGGAAGCCACCTCCCCAGCAGCATAAAGGCCCGGCAGGCCGGTGAAGCCGAAAGTGTCCGTTCGGATCCCACCCATCACGTAGTGAGCCGCGGGAACAACTGGGAGCAGATCCTTCGTGGGATCCAGCCCCAAGGCGCGGGCAGAGGCAACAACGGTGGGAAAGCGCTCCTCCAGATGTTCGACGACCCGCAGATCCAGGTAGGTTCCCCCTGTCTGCTGCCGCTCCCAGAAAACGGCCCGAGCTACCACATCCCGCGGCGCCAGCTCTCCCAGCTCCGCATAGCGAGGCATAAAACGCTCCCCCAAGGCGTTGAGGAGAACAGCCCCTTCTCCTCTTACTGCCTCGCTCACCAGCGCTCCATTGGGCAAGGCCGTGGGGTGAAATTGCACAAACTCCAGATCCCTGAGAGTGGCCCCTGCCCGCCAGGCCAGCACCATTCCGTCGCCGGTGGCCCCCGGGGGAGCTGTCGAGACGGGGAAAAGGCTGCCAAATCCTCCCGTAGCCAGGAGAACTGCCCCGGCCCTCACCTCCACCGGCCCTTCAGGGCCAAGCAGCAAGGCCCCCCCTACCCTGTCCCCCGCCAGCAAAAGGCTTAGGGCTGTGTAGCCCTGCAAAGGCAGCCTGTTGAGGCGAGCCAGCAAACCTCTCAGAAGCCACAGTCCGCTCCGATCCCCCCCCAGATGGCGTACCCGCGCTTGGGAGTGGCCCCCTTCCCGGACAGGTTGGGGATGGAAAGGAAGGCCCCAGCGCAAAAGTCTCTCCAGGTGCAAGGGTGCTTCCTCCACAATGGAGCGAGCCACCTTTTCTTCCACCAGGCCGCGGCCCGCTTGCAAGGTGTCTTGGATATGGACTTCTATGTCCGCCTCATCCACAGGAAAAGCCACCCCACCCTGCGCCCAAGGGGTAGAGCCAGAGGGAAGGGGATCCTTGCTTACCACCAGAGTTGTCGCCCCCTGGGCTTCGGCCCACAGGGCTGCGTACACCCCCGCCACCCCTGCTCCCAGGATCAACAGGTCTGTTTCTAACAAGGGCGGCGCCCCGTTCTTCCCCTCCACCTCTAGGCTCCGGCGGGCACTGCCAGCATGGCCAGGATGGAACGGCGAGCCTTCTCAGCCACCTCCTGGGGCACCTGGATCACGTAGCGCATCTCCTGCAGGGAGCGGTAAATCTTTTCCAAGGTAATCTTCTTCATGTACTCGCAGACGGCTTCTGCCTTGACAGGGATGAACGTTTTGTCTGGAGCTTCTTTCTTGAGCCGGTGAAGAATGCCCACCTCGGTGGCCACCACAAACTCGCGGCTTTCTGAAGCTTTGGCGTAGCGCACCATGCCCTCGGTGGAGAGCAGCTTGGCATCCGGTTTGAGGAAGAGACAGCTAGAGCCGCAACTGCACTCCGGGTGAATGAGGAACTCTGCTCCAGGGTGCTCTTCCACCATCGCCTTGAGGTGCTCTTCCCGGATGCCAACATGCACGTGGCACTCTCCCGGAAAGAGATCCAGCTCCCTTCCGGTTACTTGAGCAACGTGGGCTCCCAGAAACATATCCGGCACGAAGAAGATGGGGCGATCTGGGGGCAGGCTGGCCACCACTTGAACTGCGTTGGCGCTGGTTACGCAGACATCTGCCAGAGCCTTGATCTCGGCAGCGGTGTTGACGTAGGCCACCACCAGGCCCTCAGGGCAGGCTGCCTTCCACCGCAGCACATCTTGCGGGCGAATGCTATCGGCCAAGGAACAGCCCGCCTCCAGATCCGGCAGCAGCACCGTCTTTTCCGGGTTAAGGATGGCAGCCGTCTCCGCCATAAAATGCACGCCCGCAAAGACAATCACCTGGGCGCTCGTCTTTTGAGCCTCCCGAGCCAGTCCTAAGGAGTCTCCCA
>NZ_JANSHW010000132.1:0-2301 GCF_047461815.1 Synechococcus sp. R6-10 | reverse complement strand
AGCTTGCAGGAGATGGTCAGGATTTGGCTCATAAGTTCATTGTACTTCATCAAAGCGCATTCCTCCCGACACTGACCCTACGGGTACAGTGCGGGGCTCCTGCGCTAGTAAGCTGAAGCGCGCCTTAGGGAGAGGGCTAATGGCTGTTGAGAACAACTCCGCTTGAGCTTCCAGCGTCTTTGCTGCCAGGCCAGTGGAGAAAGGGAAGAATGGTAGCCTAATAAAGGGTAGGGTTGAGGCCATGCAAGAATTTCGTCCCGCTAACGCGATCAGAAACCTTCGCTTCATACTCCTGGGCTTGTGGATCTTGAGCCTGCTCGTTCTCCTCATCCAAAACTGGGGATCCCCGGCAAGGGTTGTGGTGGGTGGGCAATCGGGATCCCCGCTTCCTCTATCGTTGGTGCTATTGGCCTCTTATGGGGCAGGGATGGGGCTGGGATTTTTGTATGTAGGCTCCTGGCGATTGCACGACCGGGTGTTCCAGCGACAGGCAATCCGTAAGTTAACTCAGTTGAGCGACCGAGTTCGCTTTTTGGAAGCCCAGCTGATTCCCCCCGACCACTATTTGCCCCAAGATCTGCCGGAGTACGAGCCGGATCCCCAAGCAGGCCGCTATTCCTATTCCAATATCCCGCCGGAACGCATTCGCGATCCCGCTCCTGAGGACGACGATGCGGCAGCAGCTCCCAACTGGCGGATTGTCCAGCGGCCCTACGCCGACGAGGAGGAGGAAGGATGGGATTCCTAAACTGGTGGAAATCGTCTGCCGCTCCTGCGTCTGAGCCCGACCCCCGCCCTGAACCGCGGGGACAGAACAACTATCTGCTCATCGTCCTAGACAGTTGCCGCTTCGACAGCCTGCTGGCGGCCAACCCCAAGCACTTGCTGAAGTTGGGCCCTCTGGAAAAGCGCTGGAGCTACGCTTCCTGGACGGCCCCTGCCCATTACAACTTGCTCATGGGCCTGCTGCCCCACACCAGCCCCATCCACGTTTTTGCGTCCGAGCACTACAAGCAAGATTATCTGCGCTACAACGAGCGGCTCGGCACCCGGCAACCCATTGAGTTCAAGCATCTGCTGCCTCATCTCTATTTGCCGACGCTGCTGAAGCATCAACTGGGCTACACCACCCACGCCATGGTCTCCATGCCGGTGCTCAACCCCAGCACGCTGCTGAATCGGGATTTCGATTCCTACCGCCTCATGCCCCAGCACAACGATATGGCGGCCATGGTGGAACAGTTGCGCTTCGAGCCGGATCGCCCCAGCTTTTACCTGTTAAACGTGGGCGAAACTCACTATCCCTACGCGCTGCCCGATGAGGATCCCAGCTTGTGGCCCCGCATCTCGGGGGTGAATGGGGTGTTGAAGCGGCTGGATGAAGGAGAAGAGGACGGGATCCCCTTTTTCGATTCGGCCCAGTTGGAAGAGCTACGGCAGCGACAGATCCAAGCCGTGCGCTACTTGGACGGGATCTTCGAGCAATTGTTTGACCTGGTTCCCAAAAACACCTACATCACGGTTACAGCCGATCACGGCGAACTGTTTGGGGAGGGAGGCTACTTCGGCCACGGCCCTATCCACCACGAAAAAGTGCTGGAGGTGCCTTTTATCGAGGGCAAGATTCGCTAGGATGAGGCCCTCACCCCCAGCCCCTCTCCCTGAGGACAAGGGTGGCCATCGATAGCCCAGCAACTGGGCTTACCAGGATTGAGCCTCTGTTTGCCTGCCGGTTAACGCGATCGCCTGAATCGCATGGGCAGAGCCTCTTCCCTTTTGGAGCAGCTAGATCTGCTGGGTCTCCGGCTTGGGCAGGGTGGGATCCCGGCGGGGTTCGCCGTTGGCGCTACTCGGACGGAGCCCTTGCGGGGATCCTTTTACACCGGAACCCAACCCATCTTCGGCGGCCAGGTCGGCAGAGCGGGCGATCTCGTAAAGGCTTTTCACCACACTGCTGAGGGGAATGGCGACGATCACGCCCAGGATGCCCCCCAGTTGCGCCCCCACCAACAGGGCAATCAAGATCCACACTGGATTTAGCCCGATCAGCTCTCCCATCAGGCGGGGGGCGATGACCCGATCCTTCACCTGCTGCACGATCAGGGAAACCAGCACCACTTTAAGGCTGAGCCAAATGTCCTGAAAGGCCAGCAACACCGCCGCCGCCCCAATGCCAATCACCCCCCCCACCAGGGGGATGACCTCCAGCAGGCCGATCAGCAGGCCAAACAGGAGCCCGAAAGGTACCCGCAAAAACCCAAAAACCGGCACCAGCATCAGGGCCATGATGAACCCCAACAC
>NZ_JANSHW010000131.1:0-6623 GCF_047461815.1 Synechococcus sp. R6-10 | reverse complement strand
CCCCAAGACCACCATCAGGATGAGGCAGCCACGCACCCCATACACCTGTGGTGGGGGTGGATCCAGCACTTGAATCCAGACGCTCTCCGGATCCCGAGGCGGGCCAAGGCTCAGTTGCTGGCCATGCCGCAAGATCACCCGGCGCACCCGCTCGGCGCCACCGAAGGGTTTGAGGCGGAAAACGCCGTTGGTCGAGTCTTGATCTTCTAGCTGGTAGCGACCGGCATTCCACCCCAGCCAGTAGAGAATAGGGGGCAACGGGATCCGCCAACCCAGACCGGGCAGGCGCCAATCCGGGCGAGGACGGATGTGGGCGTGGAGATGGCTCACCGCGGGGGCAGGGATGCGAATGGTGGCCACCGTCTGGCTGCGACCGAGAATGTCGGATCCCTTCAGGGCAACCACCTGGGGGGGCTCTCCTGGGCAGGTAATCCGCAGGCGCACCGGGCGCTTGGGGGGAGGAGGTTCGGGGGGTTTGAGGAGAGCTGTAGGCCCGACAGGGAAAGGCCTCGCCAGAGTTTTGAAGAAGCGAGCGACGGTGCCCAACAGCGGCTTTTTGTCTTCAGAAGCAGACATGGCTCAGTCCCCCCGCAATTCGCGCGCACGGCGCAGCAGCTCCTGCATGGTCTGGCCGGGACGAGGGCCGCCTGCTGCTGAATTGAGGTTACGGGCCTTGGGAGGCCGGGCAACAGGGGCAGCCGGGGGTAGGGTGGGAGAGGAGGGGGAAGGTGGTGGAGCACCGCTGGGCAGCGCGGGATCCCAGAGGGCCATGTAAAGATGGCCTTGGGCGTTGCGTTCGATCCTGCCGGCCCAGGGGCCAACGCGGAATTGTACCCGCTCGGAACGCCCCTCGCGCACGGCTCGCAGTTCCCGCTGCAGTTGAGCAGGCAAGGGGGCTTGCAGCATATCCTCCAAGAGTCCTTCCACTTGAAGGGTGGGTACGCCATCGGTGACGGTGGCTTCGGTTTGCCGCAGGGCCAGGCTGGATTCGTCGTAGGTGAGGCCCAAGTCCACCCCGCCAAAACGGTACAGGTCGTACACGGTATTGGGCCAAGCGCCCTGCCCCTGCTGGCTGGGGGATCCCAGGCCGGCTCGTACCGTCTCGCGGGAAGTCTCCAGGGGAAAGGCGCGAAACACCGGCTCGCTCCTGTTGTAGGGTTCCAGCTCCGGCGCGGGATCCCGCCGTCCGTTCTGCTCTGAAGCCAAAACAAGGAACTCAGGGATCCCCTCCAGCGGCGGCTCCTCGCTCGAACCACTCTCCTCAGACAGGGGATGGGCATTCTCTGGGGCAATGGGATCTTCCACTGCCGGACGAGATCCTGGCCCGGAAACACGGGGGGCCGAGGGGCGCTGCAGCAACTGTCCCCATTGCCAACTCACCAAAACCCAGCCCAGCAGCCCGCCCATCAGAAAGGGAATCAGGCGCACCCAAAGCAGGGATCCCCCGTTCTCGACCTCCGTGGCCGCCGTCAAGGGCCTGAGCCGCAGAGTACCGGCTGTAACCAAGGACGGCGCAGCGGCAGGGAGACCTCCAGAAAGTGGGCCAGAGGCAGCCTCTTCCGACGAGGCGACTGGGACCTGAGGGGCAATAGATCCCTGTGCTCTGGCTTGAATGTGCTCCAGCTCCGTCAACACGTTAGCCACCGATTGCGGGCGGGCGGCAGGATCTTTGGCCAGGCAACCGAGGATCAAGTCAGACAAACCGGCGGGCAGCGGAAACTTCAGTCCCCAGTCTTCTAGAGGGATGGGCCGGTGCTTGTGGTGGGCCTGGTACCAGCCCGGGAAAGATTCGGTGGTGGGCTTGAGGGGCATCTGGCCAGACACCATCTGGTACAGCATGATCCCGAAGCTGTAGATATCGGAACGGGCGTCCAGCGGCAACCCTTCCAGCTGTTCCGGGGAAGAATAGGCCAGCGTTCCCAGGTAGGCATGGGTAAAGCTCAAAGATTCATGGCTGTTGAGCAGCTTGGCAATGCCGAAATCCACCAGCTTCGCCAGTTCCCCAAAACTGTCATCGGCCACCACGATCACATTGGCCGGCTTCAAATCGCGGTGGATCACCTGTACCCTTTGCCCTTCCATGAGGATCCCCTCGTGGGCCGCCTTTAACCCCAGGCCAATTTGGCGGGCCAGCCGGAAAAAGCGCTCCAAAGGCAAAGCCCCCGCGGCCAGAATATCCTTGAGGGTCTTGCCGTTCAGGTATTCCATCACATAGAAAGGCACCTCATCGGGGGTAAGGCCATAGTCATTGACTTTGACAATGTGCAGGCTTTTTTGGCCCAAAGCCGCGCAGGCTTTCGCTTCCCGTTCAAAGCGCAGGCGGGTGCGCTGATCCATTGCCGGCTGGGAAAGCAGCTTGACAGCCACTTCCACCCCACCAAAGAGCAAATCTTGAGCCAAATAGACTCGCCCCATGCCCCCCTGTCCCAGCAGATGTACGAGTCGATAACGCTGAGCCAAGAGGCGACCCAAAAAGGGATCCGACGCAGTAAACATAGGGAATCGCGGCGGTACGGAGAACAGGTTTGCAAGAGTCTCGAAGGGATCCGGCAGGAGCGGGCTACCTCTACCATAAGCACTGGAGCCGTCATAGGCCATGCTCGCCGCCGTCAATCCAGTTGCCCTTGATGTCTTTGCCAATTGTTTACCACCCCGACTACAGTGCCCCCCTGCCGCCGGGCCATCGCTTTCCCATGCCGAAATTTCGCCTCTTGCAAGAGCTGCTGCTGCGGGAAGGGGTGATCCGCCCCCAACAAGTGCACCACCCTGAGCTGCCCCCTCTCGCCTGGATTGAGTCGGTACATACCCCTGAGTACGTCAGGGCCTACTGTGAGGGATCCCTGGAGGCCAAGCTGCAGCGGCGCATCGGCCTGCCCTGGAGCCCGGAGCTGGTGCAGCGCACCTGTCGAGCGGTGGGGGGTACCGTCTTGACCGCCCAATTGGCCCTGCGCCACGGCCTGGCCTGCAACACCGCCGGCGGCACCCACCATGCCTTCCCTGCCTACGGCTCCGGCTTTTGTATCTTCAACGACCTGGCCATTGCCGCCCAAGTCCTGCTGCAGCAAGGGCTGGTGCAAAGGCTCTTGATCGTGGATCTGGATGTCCATCAAGGAGATGGCACTGCTTGGATCTTTCGCTCCGAGCCGCGGGTGTTCACCTTTTCCATGCACTGCGAGGCCAACTTCCCCGCCACCAAACAACAGAGCGACCTGGACGTGCCCCTGCCGGTAGGCATGGAAGATGAAGCCTATCTCCAGACTTTGGCCGACCACTTGCCCGATCTGTTGGCTCAGGTGCGCCCTGACCTGGTGCTCTACGATGCCGGTGTGGATCCCCACGAAGAAGACCTCTTGGGCAAGCTGGCCCTTAGCGACCAGGGCCTGTTTCGGCGGGACATGCAAGTGCTGAACACTTGTCTAAAGCAGGGCTATCCTGTCGCCTGCGTCATCGGCGGCGGCTACGGCAAAGACCTCAACCGCCTCGTGTATCGCCACTCCCTGCTGCACCGGGCTGCCAGCGAAGTGTACCGCCAATACCGTCTTTAGCCGGGCGCAAACTAGGCGTATTCGGCAATCACTACTGTGATGTTGTCTCGCCCGCCCCGCTCTTTGGCCGCCTCGATGAGCTTTAGGGGAAGTTGCTCCAAATCTTCCACCTGCAGGCAATACTCGATGATCACTTCGTCGTCCAGCTCCTCAGTTAGGCCGTCGCTACACAACAACAGGCGATCCCCTGGGTAAACTGTAATCGGCTGCACAGAAGGTGGACCCGCATCGGGTCGGCCCAGGCAGCGCTCGAGAATATGTCGCCAAGGGTGAATCCGGGCCTGCTCATAGGTCAGCTCCCCCAGTCGAATGGAGCGAGCCACTAAGGTGTGATCCTCGGTCATTTGCTGCATTTCGGATCCCCGTAGGCGATAGAGGCGAGAATCACCGATGTGAGCGCTCCAGCAGTTGCCCTTGGGATCCACCATGGCCACCACCACCGTAGTGCCCATGTCTGCCCGCTCTGGATTTTCCCGCTGATCCTTGAGGATGGCACTGTTGGCTGCTTCTACGGCTTCGCTGAGCAACCGGGGTGCCGGCACGTTTTCCCAGCCTCGATCCAGATATTCTCGGATGGTCTCGACAGCCAACAGGCTGGCTGTAGCCCCGGCAGCATGTCCTCCCATACCATCGGCAACAATAAAGTAGCGTCCCTCCGGATCGCAGTAGTAGGCATCCTGATTGCTGCTGCGGAGCTTGCCGGGATCCGTAGCGCAGGCATATCGTCGCATCACATCAATCGCTCTGACCGATTCAACCTTAAGAGTACTCTGATTAAAGCAAGAGCAGCGAGGGCAGCCAAAACCAAAGTGATAACCGTTAAGGTAGCATGTCCGGCCAAAAAGAGCTGAGTTGCGCTCAAAAAAAAGGCCGCAAACAACACCCCGTAAATGACTCCCAGCCCGGTGTTGTTCAGCTTGCGCAGCAAGCGCTCCGTCTCGCTGGATCGCACCCGCAGGCGTAGCTCCCCTTGTTCTATCTTGCTCAAGGTCAATTCGATCCGGCGGGGCAAACTGAGACTGCTGCTGGTGAACTCAGCCGCTTGACGGCCAACCTGGGCCAAGAGGGTCTCAGTCTCGCTTCCGTTTAAACTCATCAGCTCTTCCGCAAAGGGTTTGGCCACCTCCATAAAGTCGAACTCCGGATCCAACCCTTTCCCCAATCCCTCCAGCGTGGTCAGGGCCCGCATCACAAAAGTAAAGGTAGCCGGGAAACGAAACGGCTGATCGTAGGCCAGCTCGTAAAGGTCTTCGCTAATGGCCGCCACCGAGATTTCTCCCGAGTTGCTGGAAAAGGGTTTGTCCATAAAGTGATCCAGCATGTACTGCACCGAGCGGCGCACCGGAGCCAGATCGGCGGTGGGCACCAGCACCCCCAGTTCCACCAGCGAGGCCACCACCCGATCGGCATTTTTGGAGACCACACCTGCCAGCGTGCCCATCAGCTTTTCTTTCACATCGGAGCGCAGGCGGCCCATCATGCCGAAGTCGTAGAAGATCAGCGTGCCATCGGGCTTCACGGCAATGTTGCCGGGGTGGGGATCGGCGTGAAAAAAGCCATCCTTGAGCAGTTGCCGCAGATAAGCCTCTGCCCCCAGACGAGCCAAAACCTTGCGATCCAGCCCCGCCGCGCTCAAGGCTTCGTAATCGCTGATTTTGATCCCCGGCAGGTATTCCAACGTCAACAGGCGAGGAGAGGTGTAACGCCAATACACTTTGGGGACGGCAATTTGCGGCATATCCCGAAAGTTGCGGCGGAAGGTATCGGCATTGCGGCCCTCATTGAGGTAATTCACCTCTTCCCAGAGGGTGCGCCGACACTCTTCATAGATGCCGATCCAGTCGCGGCCCGGCCCGCCCCAAGAGGTGCGATACTGAAAGAACTCGGCAATCCCACGGCAGATCTCCAAATCGATGGTGAACAGCCGGGTCAGCCCCGGACGCTGCACCTTCACCACCACCTCTTCCCCGGTTTTCAGCTTGGCGCGATGCACCTGCCCCAAGCTGGCAGCGGCCAAAGGGGTGGGATCAAAGTAGCTGTAGATTTGGGTTATCGGCCTGCCCAGCTCCTGCTGCACAATTGCCGCCACCTGTTCGTAGCTGAAAGCAGGCACCCGATCCTGCAGCTTGGAGAGCTCCTCGACATATTCCGAGGGGAAGAGATCGGCGCGGGTGGAGAAAAACTGCCCCACTTTAATAAAAGTAGGGCCTAAGTTAAGCAGCGTTTCGCGGATCCAAATGGCTCTGGCCCGGCGGCGCTTGGCCTTTCGCTCGGGCGTGGGTTGTCCCCCATAGCTCCAAGCCTGCTGATCCAGCCAAAGGTAAAACAGCCAGGTGAGCACAAATCGCCAAATGTCCAGCATGCGGCCCTGGCGAGTATAGTTCTCCCGGGCCCAGCGGTAGGCGGTATAGGGCTTGACGGGTTGTGATCCCAAAGAGGTTGAAGCCTGGGATCCCAGTGTGCTGGCACTCAAGCGTTTCGACTCCGATATTTCTGCAACTCGGAGCGCAACTGCGCCACTTCTGCCCGCAAGTCGTCCAGAGTTGCCTGCAGATCTTCTGTCTGGAAAGGAGGCGGCACCCTTTCCTGGGCGGCCACGGATGCTTCTGCCTCAGCTCGGGTCATGACATCCTGGGCAAAGGTTTGCCAGCCCTCCTGCAGCTCGGCCCACACCTTGCCCACTTCTCCGGCAATATCGGTGAGGGCGCTTTCCAAACGCTCCCGTAGGACATCCGCCACAGCCTTGCCGACAAAAAAAGCCCGCACAACCGGATTCTTCATGCGACCCAAGTGTTAAGAAGCATCACCAGGATTATAACGAATCTTGCCCCAGGCACAGCGGCAGGCCGACCCATCCGAACAGCCTCGGATCGATCGGCCCGGCGGATTGGGGAGTTCGTCCAGTCCTAGCGGCGGTTGGTGGTCATGTCAGGGATCTTCAAATCGAAGACGCTGATGTTTTGCCGTGCAGCCGGCTTGGGATTGAGCATGCGGGCCATGTTGAGGAAGTTTTCTGGATCCCCGGGTTTGGGAGGACGGGTGAGACGATAGGTGCGCACCACTTCCCGCGTCGAGCGC
>NZ_JANSHW010000130.1:0-6960 GCF_047461815.1 Synechococcus sp. R6-10 | reverse complement strand
ATACGAAACCCAGCAGCAGTTGCCCTTCAACATGCAGCCGGTCAACAACGGCATCATCGAGGTGATTTTGCAAAGAGGGGGCCAAAAGACCACCCAAACCAGCCCCTCGCCCATTACCATTGCCCCTTAGCTAGGATCCCCGAGAAGGCTAAACTGCTGCCTCAAAGGGATCGGCGCTGCGCTGGATCTGGGTAGAGAGCTTGGGGATTACCTGCAGGTTGAACTGTTGCTCGAAGACTTTTTTCTTCTCGTTTAAGCTCCACAACTCTAGGGCACAGTCGTCCTTGGGATGCCTGGGATCCAAAATCAACTCCATGCGGCGGGGGCCTTCTCCCAGGAGCTGAAAACGGCAGTGCAGGGCTTGAATGGCCTGCAGGCGGCGGCGATCCAAAGCACAGGCTATGCGCAGCAGGGGGCTCAGTTCCAGCACCACTTGGCGATCCCGCTCGTCGCTGAGGCGCTGGAAGTTCTCGTGCTTCTTCTTGGGGGGCGACTTGCGGTGGTAGCGGGCCAAGTTGGCGATCACCTCCACCTCTTCTTCGTTGAAGCCCAAGAGTTCTCCATGGCGGATCAGGTAGTAGGAGTGCTTGTGGTGGGCGGCATGGCTGATGAAGTGGCCGCAGTTGTGCAGCATGGCCGCCGCCCAGAGAAGAGCCCGCTCCCGGGATCCCCAGCCATGCAGGATGCCGCGGGTCTGGTCGAAGAGGCTGAGGGCAAATTCGGCCACCCGTTCGGCATAGGGCAGCTCCACCTGATATTTTTCCGCCAGCTTGAGCACACTGCGCCGCCGCACCGAGCTGTGGTAGCGCAGCCGATCCTCAATCAAGCCTTGGCCGATCATCCAATCCACGATCAGCCCTTCCCGCAAAGCCCGTTCGCAAAATTGAACCCGCTCTACCCCCAGCAGGCTCATCACTTCCTCTAGGATCAGGGCGCCGGCCAGGATGATCTCCCCCCGTCTTTCCCCTAGGCCGGGCAGCTTTTGCCGTTCGGCCACCGTCAGGGATCGCAGCTCTTTGATGTAGCCGCGCAAGGCTTCCAAGCTGAACTCATACCCCTGCAGGCGACTGGGGGGAGCGCCCAAACGACGGCGGGCATCCCACTGGGCCAGGCTCTCGACGGTGCCAGAGGTGCCCACCAAAGGCAGGGATCCCTGTTGTTGTGAAGAGGCAAGGATCCGTTTCATCTGCTCAATGGGGGATTCCAGCATGCCGCGGATGTGCTGGCGCAGGGCTTGCAGTTCGCCAGAAGTGGGCGGATCGTGGTGCAAAAAAGCCTGGGTTAGACGCACAGCTCCCACCTTGATGCTGCGCAGAAACTCCGGCTCTTGGCCATTGCCCAAAATCAGCTCGGTGGAGCCACCGCCGATATCCACCACCGCATGCATCCGGTTGTGGAACTCCATCGCCGAGAGCACCCCCAGGTAGATGCGGCGGGCCTCTTCCTGCCCCGAGATTAACTCCACCCGCAGGCCCAGCTCCCGTTCAATCCGCTTCAAAAACTCCAGCCCATTGGGGGCCTCGCGCACAGCACTGGTAGCCACGGCAACAATATCCTGCACCTGAAAGCTCTCAGCAATGCGGCAAAATCGTTCCAGGGCCACTCGGGCCCGCTCCATGGCTGCAGGCGTGAGGGCGCCCGTCTGGTTGCAGTATTCCCCCAGCCGCACGGTGGCTTTTTCGCGGGAGATGATGGTGAAGCTGGGGATACGGGGATTGATGCGCACCACCACCATGTGGAGAGAGTTGCTGCCCACATCGATGGCCGCCAGAACGGGGGCCGCCCAAGATTCAGAACGAGAAGCCGGGCCGGTTTCGGAAACTGGGGGAGCAGAGGCGACAGGGCATTCCGTGAAGTCGGTGCGCGAAGAGATCATGGCTCGGGTGTGGGGGTCAACCCCTTTAGGATACTGTGTACTTTCCCCCCTTGTTCCGGGCCGAGTCGTGAGGTGAGGTTCGCGGTTGACTCGGCAAACAGGGGAATTGATTAGCTGGGGATCCCTGCCGTTCTCGCCCCAGCCTAAGATAGGGACACGGATATCCATTTCTTCACTGTTCTTTCTTTGTTGTCGAAGCAGGTTCCGATGTCTCAGCCAGCCGAATCACCTCAGAAGGCCAACAGCACCCTCAAACTGCTGCGCACTCACGAGTCTCCCAAACTGGAGCGCATCCGCCACACCACTTCCCATGTCCTGGCTATGGCGGTGCAAAAGCTGTTTCCCAAGGCCCAGGTGACCATCGGCCCCACAACCGACTACGGCTTCTACTACGATTTTGACCATCCCGAGCCCTTCACGCCGGAAGATCTGGATCGCATCAAAAAAGAGATGCAGGCAATCATCAAAAAAGGTTTGCCGGTGATCCGCGAGGAGGTGAGCCGTGAAGAGGCCAGGCGCCGCATCGAAGCCCTCGGAGAACCCTACAAGCTGGAGATCTTAGACAGCATTCCCGAAGGGGAGGTCATCAGCATTTACCACTTGGGGAATGAATGGTGGGATCTCTGTGCTGGCCCCCATGTGGAAAACACCCGAGATCTCAACCCCAAAGCCTTTGATTTGCTCAGTGTGGCCGGCGCTTATTGGCGGGGGGATGAAACCAAGCCGCAGCTCCAACGCATCTACGGCACCGCCTGGGAGACCCCAGAGGAGCTGAAAGAATACAAACGGCGGCTGGAGGAGGCCAAACGGCGGGATCACCGCAAGCTGGGCAAAGAACTGGGTCTCTTCCTGTTTTCCGATGAAGTGGGTCCGGGCTTGCCCCTTTGGACTCCGAAAGGAACTACCCTACGCTGGGTGCTGGAGGATTTTCTCAAGCAGGAGCAGCTCAAGCGGGGCTACCTGCCGGTGGTTACCCCTCATATTGCCCGTGTGGACTTGTTCAAGATCTCCGGCCACTGGCAAAAGTACCGGGAAGATATGTTCCCCATGATGGCGGAGAATGAGCAGGATCGCGCAGCCGAACAGGGCTTTGTCATGAAGCCGATGAACTGTCCTTTTCACATCCAAATCTACAAATCCGAGCTGCGATCCTACCGCGATTTGCCCCTACGATATGCCGAATTCGGCACCGTCTATCGCTATGAGCAATCGGGGGAATTGGGAGGTCTGACGCGAGTGCGTGGCTTTACGGTGGACGATGCCCACCTGTTTGTCCGGCCCGATCAGCTGGAGGAGGAGTTTCTTAAGGTTGTCGATCTCATTTTGGTGGTCTTCGACAAGCTTAAACTCAGAGATTTTCGCGCCCGCCTCAGCTTCCGCGATCCCAAGTCTGACAAATATCTGGGATCCCCTGAAGATTGGGACAAAGCCGAAAATGCCATCCGTCGCGCTGTGGAGAAGTTGTCGATGCCCCACTTTGAAGGGATCGGCGAAGCAGCCTTCTATGGGCCAAAGCTGGATTTTATTTTCCGCGACGCCCTGGATCGGGAGTGGCAACTGGGCACGGTGCAGGTGGACTACCAAAACCCACAGCGCTTTGATCTGCAATACGTAGCTGAGGATGGATCCCGGCAACGCCCGGTGATGATCCACCGCGCTCCCTTTGGCTCGCTGGAGCGGCTGATTGGGATCCTCATCGAAGAATACGCTGGGGATTTTCCCTTCTGGCTGGCCCCGGAACAGGTGCGCATTTTGCCCGTTTCCGATCAGTATCTGGGCTACGCCACCCAGGTGCGGGATCAGCTGCGAGAGCAGGGGATCCGCGTCCACATCGATGCCGACAGCGATCGTTTGCCGAAGAAAATCCTCAATGCCGAGAAGGCCCGGATCCCCTTCATGCTGATCGTGGGGGAACAGGAACAAGCGGCAGGAACGGTGAGCGTGCGCCAGCGCCATGGACAGGAGCTGGGATCCCTGACGGTGGCAGACTTCCTGGATCAGGTGCAGGCGCTCAACTAGCCGGTTGCGGCAATGGAGGGCAGTGGAGTTTTCAGAACTTGAGGATCCCAGATGCCGGGGAGCTCAAGAAAGGGCCTGAATGTCCCTTTCTAAAGAAAAGCCAGCCGACGGCCGTGTTGACGGCCCGCCGCTATTCTGGCGGCAATGCCCAGAAGATCGTTGTGGGGCGGGAGCTTTCCTGTGGATCCAAGGTGCTGGTGGCTGCCCAGCCGACGCGGGGGGTGGATGTGGGGGCCATCGAGGCCATTCATCGGCGCATCCTGCAGGCACGGGATCAGGGCATGGGTGTGCTGCTGGTATCGGCGGATTTGAATGAGGTGATCAGCTTGTCGGATCGCATTTTGGTGATCCATGAGGGCCACCTGGTGGGAGAACTCACGCCTGAAGAAGCCACCGAAGAGCAGCTAGGGCTGCTCGCCGTTGTTCCAACTCTTGAGGAGAGATGCGCCCATAGGTCACGCTCATCTCGGCCAGCCGCTGGATCATGTCCTGCCGCAGCATGTCCTCGCGGTAGCGCCAGGCCCAGTTGTTCTCGGTGGTGCCGGGGAAGTTCATGCGCGCCTCTGCCCCCAGCCCCATCACATCCTGCAGGGGAATGATGGCCAGATCGGCTACGGAAGCAAGGGCTAGGCGAATGAGATCCCAATGGATGCCCTCGGATCCCTGGCAGCCCAAATAGCGCAGCAGGTTTTGTTTTTCCCACTCCGAGCGATCCGGGTCATGAAACCAGCCCACCACCGTATTGTTGTCGTGGGTGCCGGTGTAAACGACAAAGTTACGCTCGTAGGCATGGGGCAAATAGGGGTTATCCGGCCCGGAACCAAAAGCAAACAGCAGCACCTTCATGCCGAGCAGGCCGAATTGATCCCGCAGTTGCAACACCTCGGGCGTGATGTCTCCCAGATCTTCGGCAATCACCGGGATTTCCCCCAGCTTGTCGGCCAGGGCCTGAAAGAAATCTGCTCCCGGCCCTTTTTGCCACTCCCCTTCCACAGCCGTTTCTGCATCGCCTGGAATGGCCCAGTAGCTCTCGAAGCCGCGAAAGTGGTCGATGCGCACACAGTCCACCTGCTTGAGGATGGCCTGGATGCGTTTGATCCACCAGTCGTAGCCACGGGCCTTGAGCACTTCCCAGTTGTAGAGGGGGTTGCCCCAGCGCTGCCCGGTGGGGCTGAAATAGTCCGGCGGCACACCGGCTACTTGTAAAGGCCGTCCCTGCTCATCCAGGTGAAACAGCTCCCGGTTGGCCCACACGTCGGCACTGTTGGGGGCAACGTAGATGGGCACATCCCCAATGAGCCGCACTTGATGCTGGTGGGCATACTCCCTTAGGGATCTCCACTGCTGGGCAAACAGATACTGCCAAAACATCTGGCGGGTGACTGCGTCGGCGTAGCGGTCGCGGGCCTCCTGGAGAGCAAGGGGATCCCGCTGGGCTAGGGCTGGAGGCCACTGAGTCCACTCTTGCTCGCCATACACCTCTTTGAGAGCCATGAAGAGAGCGTAGTCCGGTAGCCAATCCGCCTCCTCGGCACAGTAGGCGTGAAAGGCTTCCCAGTCAGCAGCGCTAGCCTTTTCCTTGAAGGTGGCCCAGGCCCGCTGCAAAAGACCCAGCTTGAAGGGGATGACAATCCCGTAGTCCACCCGCTCAGCATCCCCCGCCTGGATGGCCGGCCACTGGGGCAGCTCCTCCCAGGCGTTGGCCTCCAGCCAGCCAGCTTCGACCAGTAGCTCCGGGCTAATCAGCAGCGGGTTGCCGGCAATGGAGGAAAAGCTCATGTAGGGGGAGTTGCCCCAGCCGGTCGGCCCAAGAGGCAGCACCTGCCAGAGGCGCTGGCCGCTCTCCACCAGAAAATCCACAAAACGATAAGCCGATGGCCCCAGATCGCCGATGCCAAATGGCCCCGGTAGCGAGGTGGGGTGCAGGAGGATCCCACTGAGTCTGCCCATGCGCATGGCCAAGCCCTTTTGCCCTAGGTGGCTTCACCGCCTATGCTGTCACTTCTGGAGCCACGGTGGACAGCTCCAGACAAGACAAAATTAGAACAAAGTTAAAAAATGAGCAGGATCCAAGGCCAAGACGCGCTTTTCCCTCTGGCCAGGGGATCCCGTCAGGGCGTCTCAGGAGCAGGGCAGGCTTGGGCATACCAGTCGTAGAGGCCATCACCGGTGGTGAGCCAAGTCTGAGGGCGAGATTGGATGTGCTGCAAGGCTTTTTTCAGGGATCCCATCCGCAGAGGCTGCCCGACAATGAAAGGATGTAGGCCGATGGCCATGATGCGAGGGGAGCGCTCCCCATCCTGCCAGAGTTGATCAAACTGGTCGATGAGGGCCTGGGCAAAGGCTTCTGCCGACAGGCGGGCGCTCAGACAAAGGCTGATGTCGTTGGCCTCCAGGGTGTAAGGGATCCCCAAGAGAGGGCCGGCGGCAGTTGGGAACCAGTAGGGTTGGTCGTCGTTTACCCAGTCGGTGGTGTAGCGGATCCCGGCAGCCTTGAGCAGGTCAAAGGTGTTCTCGCTAACGGAAAACCCCGGCGTCAGCCAGCCCCAGGGTCGGGATCCGGAAACCTTCTCCAAAAGGGACAAACTGCGCTCAATGAGCTCCTGTTCGACGTCACGGGCCAGGCCGCTGTGGCCGGTGGAGTTGTTCCAGCCGTGGGCCAGCACCGACCAGCCGTATTGGCGGATCCCTTCAATGATGGGGGGGTAAAGCTGCACCATTTCTGCATTCAAGGCCGCCGTCACCGGGATCCCCAGCTCGGCAAACAGCTCAAACAAGCGCCAAATGCCCACCCGATTGCCGTAGTCCCGCCAGCCATAGTTGGCGATCTCAGGGGAGCTGGTGAGATGGGGTTGAATGGCCGTGCCCAGCTTGCCAAAGGTGAAGTGCTCGATGTTCATCACCACGTACACAGCCACCCGCGCCCGATGCGGTAGGCTCGGCAGATTTCGGCTGGGCAGAGCTGAGTAGGCAGGGGGCAGCATGTCCGCTCTCCAAAGCTTTGATGCTCACCAAGGGGGCAGGCTAGTCCTTTGATTTTCCTGAGGTCAAGGCCCGATGGCAAG
>NZ_JANSHW010000129.1:0-3802 GCF_047461815.1 Synechococcus sp. R6-10 | reverse complement strand
GGTTGCTCCAACTCCTGCTCCCCCTGCAGCACCCCCAACCCAACCCCCTACCCCCGGCTTTCTGGAGCGGTTGCGCGAGGAGCGAGAACGCTTGGGGAAAGACTAGGCGCAAAAAAGGGATCCCCAAGGATCCCTTCGCAAACAGAGACATAGGGCTAGTCTTCGATGGGATCCCCCGTCAAGGGATCCCAGAACAGGTAGAGTCAGGCGGCAGCCAGCCGGGCATTGGCGGCATCCCAGTTCACCAAGTGCTCCAGGTAGGCATTGATGAAGTCAGGCCGCCGGTTTTGGTAATCCAGGTAGTAGGCGTGCTCCCACACATCCAAAGTGAGCAGGGGCGTTTGGCCGTAAACCAGGGGGTTTTCGGCATTGGGGGTTTTGGTGACCTTCAGGGTGCCATCCTCCAGCACCAGCCAGGCCCAACCGCTGCCAAATTGGGTGGCGGCTGCCGTCTTGAAGGCTTCTGCAAACTTGTCATAGCCGCCAAAGTCGGCGTTGATCTTGTCGGCAATAGGCCCGGTAGGCGCACCTCCCCCGCCTGGCTTCATGGATTCCCAGAAAAAGGTGTGATTCCAAACTTGGGCAGCATTGTTGAAGATACCCGCTTTGCTGGGATCCCCAAAGGTGGCTTTGATGATCTCCTCCAGAGACTTGTTGGCCAGATCGGTGCCCTCGATGAGCTTGTTCAGGTTGGCTACGTAGGCTGCGTGGTGCTTGCCGTGGTGGTAGGAGAAGGTTTCTGCCGACATGTAGGGCTTGAGCGCGTCAGCAGGATAGGGCAGAGCCGGGAGTTCAAAAGCCATAATCGTCTGTCCTCTGTGTCTTGTGCAAGGAATGCAAGAAAGAACGCGGCGAAGGGTCAGGATAACCAGAAAAAGGCGTTACCTTTCTTTGCAGTTTTAGTGTAACTCAGAATCAGTACGCGCTGGGATCCCTTGGACACCTCGATTCCGGTTGGAACCCTGCTCGACCCCAGAGAGGTGGAATCGCGGCTGTCTCAGCGCAATTGCCGATAACCACTTGTTGGCCAGCGGTTGGAAAAGCGAGATGTCCCAGCTACAGAGGGCTAACGGGATCCCTCCCGCAACAGCTCGATCAGCAGGGGAGCGACATCCCTGAGCAGGGGGATCAAAACAGCCGTGATGGCGGCAATGGTAACCACATTGCGGGTGAAGTTGAGGGTATCGCGGCTGAGCTGGAAAAACCGCTCGTCCCAGCGTTTGACCTCGGCCTCCAGACGTTCTTCGGCGCCAGCAATGCGTTCCTCGGCTTTGGCAATGCGTTCCTCGGCTTTGGCAATGCGTTCCTCGGCTCTGGCAATGCGCTCCTCGGTGCCGGCAATGGTTTGCATCAGCTCTTGGTTTTGCCGGGCCAGTTGGGCGATGGCCTGAGCGTTGGCCTCGACAGTGCGCTCGATGCGCGCCAGCCGCTCCTCGCTGTAGGTCATGGTCGGGGAGGGGGAAATTGATGCGGGCTGGGGAAGTCCTGAGGTGGGATCCCTTGCAGAGCCTCAGTCATAAAGCGCTTCCAGGTGGGGGCAACAAAGGCCCCGCCGGCGGTGCCGGGCAGCATGGGGGAGTTGTTGTCGTTGCCGATCCAAATGGCGGTAGACAGTTGCGGCACATAGCCGATGAACCAAGCGTCGCGGAAATCAGAGGTGGTGCCGGTTTTGCCGGCTACAGGTCGCCCATCGTCCAGACGAGCTGCCCTCCCGGTGCCTTGGGTCACTACCCCTTTGAGGATTTGGTTGAGCGTAGCCACCGCCCAGGGATCCAAAACCCGCTGCGGCTGAGGCCTGGCCTCGAAGAGGATTTGGCCGTTGCGATCCACCACCTGGGCCAAGAGGGTCGGCTCCACCCGATATCCGCCATTGGCAAAGACCGCATAGCTGGCCGCCATCTCCAGGGGGCTGACGCTGGCCGAGCCCAGAGCTGTAGCCAAGTTGGGAAACATCTCGGCAGTAATACCCGTGGCCTGAGCCGCTGCGATGACGTTGCGGATCCCAACATCATCGGCCAACTTGACCGTGGGCACGTTGCGGGAGAGCTCCAAAGCCCGAGCAAAGGTGAGGGAGCCATAGAAGGTGTTGTCGTAGTTTTTCGGGCTGTAGGGTGGCGAGCCGGGATAGGTGACGGGGGTATCTTCCAAGATGCTGCCGGGTGAATAGCGCCCGCTGGCCAGAGCCGCGTAGTACACATAGGGCTTAAAGGTGGATCCCGTTTGGCGAAACGCCTGGGTGGCGCGGTTAAATTGGCCCCGCTGAGCGTTGATCCCGCCCACAATGGCTTTCACATAGCCGGTACGGGGATCCACTGCCGCCAAAGCCATTTGATCGGCACGACGAGCTGCCCCAATGCGGGGGCCATCTTCATTGACAATGCGCTGGGCAAGGCGCTGCAGACGCAGATCGATGGTGGACTGAACCCGCAGACCTCCTTGCATTAGAGCTTGTTCCCCATAGCGGCGCCGCAGCTCCGCCTCAATGGCGTCGGTAACTGCTGGGGCGTTACTTTGAAAGGAGGTAATGCGGCCTAAGGTCAGCTTTTGCTCCCGCGCCGCCTGGGCTTCCTCGGGGGTAATCCACTTCAGCTCCACCAGACGATCCAGCACCAGGTGTTGCCGCCGTTTGGCTCCCTCCAGGTTGCGAAAGGGGCTGAGGGTTTCCGGGGCCGGCAGGATCCCAGCCAACATCGCCGCTTCAGCCAAGTTCAGTTCAGACGCATCCTTGTTGAAGTAGCTGCGGGCCGCCGCCTGGATGCCGTAGAGATTGTGCCCCCAGTACACCTGGTTGAGGTACATCTCCAGGATCTCGTCTTTGCTGAAGACCTGTTCTAGGCGCACCGCCAACACGATCTCGGCGACTTTACGGCTGAGGGTACGCTCCGGCCTCAAAAACAGGTTCTTGACCAACTGCATTGTCAGGGTGGATCCCCCCCCCGCCGAGCCTATACCCCCCTCCACACTGCCTAGGATCGCCCGGCCCAAGCTGACCGGATTAATGCCTGGATGGGTGTAGAAGTGGCTGTCTTCAATGGCCAGCAAGGCCTTTTTCATCTCCGGCGAGACCTGTTCAAGGGAGATCACTTCCCGGTTGGCCTCCCCGTGTAGGCTGGCAATGGGCTCGCCCCGAATATCGACAATGTGGGTGGTGGCAATGGGCACGTAATCCCGCAATTGATGCACGTCCGGCAAGTTGCGAAAGCTGATGGCCAGCCCCACCAATCCGGCAGCCGTTGCCGTGGATCCCAAGAGCAGGGATCCCAGCAACAGATTGCCCACCACACCGGCAACCTGGGCAATCCGGGAGGGGCGGGTGGGTGGGGTATAGTCGGCATGCTCGTCAAACCCCGATCCGGAAAAAGGGGAATTGGAGACACGCTCCAACCCCGGCTTTCTCGCCCGGCGGGCCAATGGTCTGCGACCGTAGGTCACGTCAAAAACCCTGTCACGTCCGTGTTGCAAAGCAACAACAAGCCAGACCCATTATAGGGCGGCGTCTATTGGGGCAGCAGGATGGCCAACCCTGCCCATCGACAACTCCAACCGGGCTAGGGGGAGAAGATCTTGAGTTGAGAATCGAGCATCTTTTGCGTGGGCTTAAAATTGCTCATGGGTTCAGCCGGAGGATCAGGCTTTGAGTTTATCGTCAGCCTCAGTTTCGCCAGCGTACCGGGATCCGTTGATAGCCCAAATTGTTGAGCGGGGGGTGGCCGAGATCTTTCCAGGAGGAGCTGCTGCCCTGGCGGAGCGCTTGGCGCAAGCGGATCGTCCCTTGCGGGTGAAGCTGGGCATCGATCCCACC
>NZ_JANSHW010000128.1:0-1971 GCF_047461815.1 Synechococcus sp. R6-10 | reverse complement strand
TAGAGCAGAGCAGGCTCAGGGCTACTGAAAGCCCGCTCCGTACCGCTTAGCGGTCGGAGCCGGGTAGTTTACTCCCAACAGCACCCACCCACTTACCCTGCGGGTAGCCCAGGACATCTACAACGGCAGCGGCCAATTGGCGATTCCAGCAGGCAGCGAGGTGCGAGGCAGCTTGCGACCGACTCAGGGAGGGGCCAGGTTCTTCGGCACAGCTTTGATTGCCAATGGGCGACTTTACTCGGTGCAGATGTCTTCTGATTTGATCCACTGATTTGATCCACACTGAGAAAGACCCGCGCCACTATTCTGCCGAAGCGATTGCTCAAGATGCAGCCATTGGTGCTGTGGGGGGTACGGTGCTGGGCTTGCTCACAGGAGGCGTTTCTGCTTTAGGGGTTATTGGCGGAGCTGGAGCCGGAGTGGCGGTGGGCAATATCACGGCACCTCAAGTCGTGGTGTTGCGCCCTAACCAAACGATTAACTTGGCTTTGGACAGTCCGGTGCGTCTGTGATCGACAAATTTTTGATCTGGTTTTGATTTGGTTTGATCTGGAAGCAAAAAGGATCCCGGTTTTAGGCCGGGATCCCTGTTTGGTTTTAGGGATTTTTTCGAGGAACACCACCTTCAGTGCAAGTAGGTGTAGGCCCGCAGATTGTCTTCAAAGTGCTGCTGCAAGGCGCGGGCTTGATCCAGCGTGATCTGCCCTCGCTGCAGGGCGGTCTCGGTGGCGTGGTGGAGGGTCTCCACCAGATCTTCGCTGTTGTACTGCACCCAGCTCAGCACCTCGCCGATGGTGTCCCCCTTGATGACTTGGGAAACGTGGTAGCCGCCGGGGCGGGAGCGAATATGCACCGCGTTGGTATCGCCAAACAGGTTGTGCAGATCTCCGAGAATCTCCTGGTAAGCGCCCCCCAGAAACACCCCCAGCAGGTAGGGATGTCCGTTGGGGTCGTGCAGCGGCAAGACCGAGGTGATCTGCCCATCTTCGCCAAAGAAGCGGTTGATCTTGCCGTCGCTGTCGCAGGTGAGATCGGCCAGGGTGGCCCATTGGCGTGGCTCCTCATCCAGACGATGAATCGGCATGATGGGGAAGACCTGGTCGATGGCCCAGCTATCCGGCAGGGATTGGAATAGAGAGAAATTGCCGTAGTAGATGCTGGCCAGCATCTCGTCCAGATCCAGGAGATCCACTGCCACGGGGTGCCCTGCTTGGTGCTGCTCGTAGGCCAAGGTGCAGATCTTGTCGGAGCAGTTCCAGAACAGCCGCTCCACTTCAGCTCGCTCCTGCAAGCTGAGGGATCCCTCAGTGAACTGGCGCAGGGCGGCCTCCTTCAGCTCCTGACAACGGCGGTAATTGACCACCAGAGTATCGGGCTGGATTTGGTAGTAAAGCTGGTTTAGCTTCTGGATCACCTCCGCATCGGAAGTGAGCTGGGTGGGCATCGGGTAGGGGCTGGCAGCGTTGACATCTTGCACGTCAAACACCAGCACCGACTGGTGGGACATCAGGGCGCGTCCGCTTTCGGTCACCAGTACCGGCGGCTGGATCCCGTGGGGTTCCAGGGCGGTGAGCACGGTCTGCACCACGGTGGCGGCGTAGTCCTCCATGCTGTAGCTCTGGGAAAAAGGATTGGGGGACTGGGATCCGTCGTAATCAACCCCCAAGCCGCCGCCGATATCCAGGTAGCCCATGGGGGCCCCCAGCTTGGTGAGTTCGATGTAGATTTGGCTGGCTTCCCGCACGGCTCGTCCATGCACGCTCACCATCGAGATCTGGGAGCCGATGTGGTAGTGCAACAGGCGTAGACAATGCAGCTTGCCCGCTTCCCGCAGCCGTTCCACCACTTGCAAAATCTCGGTGGCCGTGAGGCCGAACTTAGCCCGATCCCCAGCCGAGGTGCCCCAGCGTCCACTGCCCTGGGCGGAGAGCTTGGCCCGTACCCCCAAGATGGGGTCAATGCCCAGTTGGT
>NZ_JANSHW010000127.1:0-1779 GCF_047461815.1 Synechococcus sp. R6-10 | reverse complement strand
GCAGCAGCCGCTTGGGAGCCAGCCACCAGCGGATCAGCACCAGGATAATGTAGCCGCCCACCACCATCAGCAGCTTCGGCACCAGAGCAATCGGGCCACCATCGAACCAGAAGCGTGGGTTGAGGTAGCCATTGTTGTTCAGGTACTGCAGGAAGTCCTTCAACCAGAGCACCAAGGGGTTTTCCTCCTGTTGCCCTGTGGCCCTGGCCAGCGCCTTGGCTGCATCCAAACGACCAGCCCCGTAGAAGTTCTGTTTGTCGCCGGGCACTGGGGTAGCCGACATTTTCAGCACTTCCTCCACCTTGTCCGGGTCTTTGATGCCCTGAGCCTGGATCAGAGCTGCCACACCGGCTACGTGGGGAGTGGCCATGCTGGTGCCTTGGAAGTAGGCAAAGACCGGCTCGTTGGGGTTACGACGATTGATGGTTTGCTGCAGGATGCCGTATTCGGGGTGATCGGGAGTTTTGGCTCCGCCGGGAGCAGAGATGTCCACCCCCACCCCATAGTTGGAGTAGGGGGCTTTCTCCCCGTTGGGCCCCGTGGCCGAGACAGCGATCACATGCGGGTAGCGGGCCGGGTAGCTCACCTGGTTGGAGTTTTCGTTGCCAGCGGCTGCGATCACCGTCACCCCCTTACTGTGGGCATAGGCCACCGCCTCCTCCATCAGTTGGGCAGAAGCGCGGCTACCCAGGCTGAGGTTGATGATCGTAGCCCCGTGGTCGGCAGCATAGCGGATCCCTTCCACCACATCCGACAGGGATCCGAAGCCGTTGGCATCCAACACCCGCACCGGCATGATCTTGGCCTTGAAGGCGATGCCGGCTACACCCAAGAAATTGTTGGTGGACTGGGCAATGGTTCCCGCCACATGGGTGCCGTGGCCGTTGAGGTCTTCCGGCTCCTCATCGTCGTCCACAAAGTCATAGCCCTTCACAAATTGGGTTTGGGTCAGGTCGGGAACTCGGGTTACTCCTGTGTCCACCACGGCTACCGTCACCCCTTCCCCTTGGGAGATGTCCCAGGCTTCCGGCATGCGGATGGCCCTGAGGTTCCATTGCTGGGGATAGAGGCGGTCGTTGGGCACGAAAGCCGCCTGGAATTGATAGTTGGGGTGAGCATACTCGATCAAGGCTTCGTCGGTGAGCCGCTTAACCAGCCGCCGCGTGGATCCCAGGTGGTCGGCATCCACGTCAAACAGGTAGATCGCTTCTTGGCGGGCAAAAGCGCTGTCGCTGCTGGGGCGGAGCGTCAAGTGATACTCTTTAGCGATAGCAGCAATCTGACTGGGGGTGGCCGTGTTTACAAAATTGACCACGATGCTGTCGTAGGGGGCGGATCCCTTGCCGCAAGCCGTCAACAGCAAGGCCATCAAGCCGGCGCAGCAAAGACCCAACCAGCGTCTGAATTTCATAATTCACGCCCTCGGGATCCAAAAAATGTTGCAACCAGTATGCCCTCTGGATTGACAATTGACGAGATGAGAGCCGGCATGGGGGCAAAATTGCCAGAAGGTGCAATCTTCGCCGCGCAAGAAGGGATCCCAGGCCTGCCGAGAAAGTGCTATGACAAGATGAGCGTAAACTGCCGCCAGAAGGGGGGAATCGGGATCGATGGATAGAGTCTTGCAGCTCATGATCCAGGGTTGGTATTACTCCATCCCCCTGTTGACGTTCTCGGTCTTCTCGGTGGCCTGTTGCATTGAGCGGGTGCTGTTTTGGTGGAAGATCACCCATCGGCAGGAGGAGGTGGTGCAGCAAGCCCTGAGCCAGTACCGCCGCA
>NZ_JANSHW010000126.1:0-13424 GCF_047461815.1 Synechococcus sp. R6-10 | reverse complement strand
CCCCCCACCAACAGAAGGTCGTAGCGGATGGCTTCACTCATAGTCCCCCACACGGTAGCTCTGGATACCCTGCCTGTATCCTAAAAAGGGGAAGGGGAAAGGGGGCAAAACTTTAGACCTTCTCAAGCCTCTGGTTGAGCCGCCAGCAAAATGATTGTCATTGGCTTAATGTCGGGCACCTCTGTAGACGGGATCGATGTAGCCATCGTCCACCTGGAGGGTGACGATTCCCTACAGTGGGAGTTAATGCATTTCCAGACGATCCCCTATTCCCCAACGCTGCGGGCGGAGATTTTGCGGGCTGCGGATCCCAAAACCGGCACGGTAGATCACATCTGCACCTTGAACTTTCGCTTGGGTCGAGCTTTTGCGGCAGCGGCCTTGCAAGGGATCCAGGCGGCCCATCTCACCCCCCAACAGATCGATCTCATCGGCAGCCATGGCCAAACCCTTTGGCATAACCCCAGTGGGCCAGAAGCTTCGACTTTGCAAATCGGTGAAGCTGCGGTGATTGCCGAGCTGACCGGGATCCCGGTGGTGAGCAATTTTCGGGCGCGGGACATGGCAGCAGGAGGCCAAGGCGCACCTTTGGTAGCTTTTGTGGATTGGCTGCTGTTGAGGCATCCCCACCTTCATCGTGTGGCCCAGAACATCGGCGGTATTGCCAACCTCACCTATCTCCCCAGCCTCTGCAGTGGGGGATCCCCCTTGGCCTTCGACACTGGCCCCGGCAATGTTTTGATTGATTTGGCGGTGATGCGGGCCAGTCAGGGACATCAAGCCTTTGATCGCGACGGAAAATGGGCTGCCCAAGGCCAGATCCACTGGGAAAAAATTACAGAATGGATGCGGGATCCCTATTTTCAAAAGGCACCGCCCAAAACCACTGGCCGAGAGTATTTTGGATCCCTTTATTTGGAGCGAATTTGGACCCAATTTATATCCGCCCACGACTGTATTGCCACCCTCACGGGGTTCACAGCCTGCTCCATTGCCCAAGCCTATAGGGACTTTTTGCCCGCGACCCCAGATCAAGTTATTCTCAGCGGTGGCGGCACCCAAAACCCTGTTCTCATGCAACTGCTGCAGGAGCAACTGCCGACCACAACCCTGTTGACTTCCGACCAAGTGGGGATCCCTTCTAAGGCCAAAGAGGCCCTTGCCTTCGCGGTATTGGCCTATAAAACCTGGCAAGGTAAGACCAACAATTTACCGGAAGCAACTGGGGCAAGACATGCTGCCATCTTGGGCCAAATCACACCCTCTTGTCGTAACCAGTCCTAACTCATCTGTATCGTTATCTCCAACAAGCTTGAGCCATTCCTCATACTCCCGAGGAAAGAGAAATGTCCGGAATTGCGGCGGAGCCTCTGCCGAATCCAGATCTCGCTAGGATGTCACGCAAGGCTGAGAAAAGCGATAAAGTTACCTTGCCAAGATCTATAAATCAAAAGCCCTAGTTCTTATGAAGGATCGTCCTCTGCCTCCACTTCTGCTGGCAATCATGATTTTTAATTTCTTCATTCTCTTTGGCTGTAGTGTTGTCCGGCATCACCTGTTTCAGTCTGGAGGATATGATCTTGGCATCTTCGACCAATCCATCTATCTAATCAGTCGGGGAGAGGTTCCGTTTTCGACCATTCGAGGGATCCATATCCTTGGAGATCATGCAGCCTTTATTCTCTACCCTATCAGCCTCTTGTATCGCATTGTCCCCTCGGTCTATTGGCTGTTTGGGCTCCAATCCCTGGCGTTAACCTTGGGAGCATTGGCTATTTATCACCTTGCACTTCAGGCCAAGGTCGATCCCAGCCAAGTGATGGTGATTGCCACAGCCTATCTTCTCTATCCGGCCATTTTTAACGCCAACCTTTTTGATTTTCATCCAGAGGTTTTGGCCGTTCCCCTTTTCTTGGCGGCTGTGCTCTGCATTCGCTCTGGAAAATTGTGGGGGTTCCTTCTCTGTTTGAGCGGCATTCTTGGCTGTAAGGCAGTGTTGTCTCTCAATGTTGTCGCCCTGGGAGCCTGGCTGTTGCTTTGGGAAAGAGGACGAATTCAAGAACGCTGGCAATGGCGCTGCCAAGTGGGCGGCTGGACGGCAATTGCAGCAGGATCGGCTTGGTTTGGGATAGCCACTTTTGGGATCATCCCTTACTTCAGCGGCAGCGAGCCGGCAGCCGTTTCTCATTACGACTATCTAGGGAATTCTGTTGCGGAAATTGTTCAAGGTTTAATCTTGAGACCGATGCTGGTTTTGAGCAAAGTCTTCTCTCTGGACACCCTGTTTTATGGATTTTTATTGGTTGCGCCTTTGGCTTGGGGCCTCTCTTGGCGACACTGGGATCCCTGGATCCCTGCCCTGCCTACCCTGGGTTTGAATATACTCTCCAGCAACCCCGCCTATCGAGATCTGGTGCATCAGTACGCTTTGCCTATCGTTCCTTTCTTGTTCTTAGCTGTCATCGAGAATGTGAAAAATCACCTCTTCCAGAGCCATTTTATAAAAGATGGAAAACTGCCCCTGATCTGGTCTTCGCTGGCCTTTTTGGCCTTGGGGAAATACACCTTTTTCGGCTCGATTTATCTCAGCTCCCTGGACACTTGGCAGGCAACCCGACAGGCTCTTGCCCAGATCACCACCCAAGGGGGCGTCCTCACCACCCACGAGATCAGCCCTCACCTCACCCAGCGACCTGTAATCTACTTTACAGACGAGGGCCGCTTCAATGGATCCCCGCCTTCTCAATGGGATCCCTTTGATTATGTGTTGCTCAACACCCGTCATCCGGGGTGGCGCAGCAGTCCAGAGTTTTCCCGTGTCCTGATTGAAGCTTTACAGAAGGAAACTCAATTCCAGCTTCTGTACCACCAAGATGGGGTGTATTTGTTCTCTAGGTTACGAAAAGACCTCTAAGAATCGCATAAGAATCGCAATTCTAAGGACTGCAGACTACTTTATTGGCACTTGATCTAATTGACTTAAACCAAGTCTTCTTCTCGTTGCAACAAATGATTAAGAAACTGCTGCTTCAATCTAAAGAAATTGTTTACACTTGCAAGGCTTAATCTGAGCTTAGTCTTCTCTTAACTTCAAGCCACTAAACTTTGTAGTGCCTATCCTCATGCGCGAATAGAGTAGCGCAGGGGTTAGGTGCTGTTTTATAAGACTCGTCAAGTTTCTAAACAAAACTTGTCAAGACAAGAGGAGAAGTCAACATGAGTATCCATTCGCATGGCCCTAAGCTTCGTCCTGGAGACGAGCCTATGTGTAACCACTCTCCCAACCCCACTTTCAGCAGCATCCTGGAGAGCCGTTTGCAGCGGCGTCAAGTGTTGCAGGGGGGAATTGCTGCAGCGGTGGCCACCTTTTTCGGCCTGCCGGCGCTAAACGGCGCTTCCAAATCTGCCAAAGCGGCCAGCGGCAGCTCCTTGCTGGGCTTCAAGGCGATCCCCGTGAGTGCAGAAGACAAAGTGGTGGTGCCCGAAGGCTACACGGCTCGACCGCTGCTGGCCTGGGGTACCCCCATCACCGGCACCTACCCACAGTTCAAGCTGGAAAACACCGGCGCCGAGCAAGGGATGCAGGTGGGCAGCCACCACGACGGCATGCACTTCTTCCCCATTGATGGGAAGGATCCCTGGCAGGGCCGCTCTGATGAGGGCTTGTTGGTGTTCAACCACGAGTATGTGGAGCCGCGCTTCATGCACGCTGCCGCCAAGGGGCAAAAGTTTGACGACGAGGACTATCCGGTCAATCCCGACGGCAGCCGCGATCCCGATCAAGTACTCAAAGAGCTGAACGCCCACGGGGTGAGCATTGTCCACATCAAGCAGCAGGGGGACGGCAACTGGACTGTGGTGCGGGATCGCCTCAACCGCCGCATCACCGGTCTTACCCTCATGGAGATCCACGGCCCGGTGCGGGGATCCGACTTCGTGAAAACCAAGTTCAGCCCTGAAGGCACAATGACCCGGGGTACTTTGAACAACTGCGCCCACGGCGTCACTCCCTGGAATACCTACCTCACCTGTGAGGAGAACTGGGCGGGCTACTTTAGCAACACCAGCAAAGGCCCCGACCAAAAGCCCAACCTGCCCCGGGAGCACAAGCGCTACGGCGTGAGCACCGAGACTTCTCGCTACGGCTGGGAGCTGGCCAGCAACAAGGCGGACGAGTTCATCCGCTTCAATGCCACCCCCACCGCTGCGGATGCCACCCAAGACTACCGCAATGAGCCCAACACCTTTGGCTGGGTGGTGGAGATCGATCCTTTTGATCCCAGCAGCACTCCCAAGAAGCGCACCGCTCTGGGCCGCTTCGCCCACGAAGGCGTGGTGTTTCAGCCGCCGGTGGAAGGCCAGCCGATTGTGGCCTATATGGGGGACGATGCCCGCTTTGAGTACATCTACAAGTACGTCTCTGCCGAGCCCTACCGCAAGGAAACGGCGGGTGGACATCTGTTGGACAATGGCACCCTGTATGTGGCCAAGTTCAACGAAGATGGCACAGGGGAGTGGCTGCCGCTGGTGTTTGGGAAAAACGGTCTAACCCCGGAAAACGGCTTCACCAGCCAAGCAGATGTGTTGGTGAATACCCGCACGGCGGCGGATTTTGTCGGTGCTACTAAAATGGACCGGCCTGAGTGGGGAGCGGTGGATCCGCAAACCCGCATGGTCTACTTCACCCTGACCAACAACAGCCGTCGGGAACAAGACCAGGTGAACGCTGCCAACCCCCGTCCCAAAAACAAGTGGGGCCACATCATCCGCTGGAAGGAAGCCAACGACCGGCCTCAAGCCACCCGCTTTGAGTGGGATCTCTTTGTCTTGGCCGGGCCGCCTGAAGATAGCCGCACCCTATCAGGTCAACCCCTCAATGCAGATAACATCTTCAACTCTCCCGATGGGCTGTGGTTCGATGCCAGCCGTCGCCTCTGGATCCAGACCGACACCAGCGAAAGCAATCTCAACCAAGGGGATTTTGCTCCTTTTGGCAATAACCAAATGTTGGCTGCCGATCCGGATACAGGGGAAATTCGCCGCTTCTTGACCGGGCCGATTGGGCAGGAGATCACCGGTGTGGTCACCACTCCCGATCAGCGCACCATGTTCATCAACGTGCAGCACCCAGGCGCCAGCACCAGCGAGGACGACTTTGCTGCCGGCAAGGTCAATTCCCGCTGGCCAGACTACGACCCCAATCTCTACCCCCGCTCGGCGGTGGTGGTGATCACCAAAAATGACGGCGGGATCATCGGTACCTAGTTGTCTCTGAGGCCGTCAGCCCATAAAACCCAGCGGCAGGGATCCCTTCTCTCTGCCGCTTTCTCGCACTCATAGTCGCTTCAGGTTAGGTTGAGACGCCAGGGCTACGAGGAATTAATCCCACAGGTTTAAATCCGTCACTGCCCCCAGGCTGCTGCTGGAGACCAGCTTGGCGTACTTGGCTAGGGTGCCCCGTTTGTAGCGAGGCTCAGGAGGAGACCAGCGGGCGCGGCGGCGGGCCAGCTCTTCTTCGCTCACATGCAAGTGCAACTGGCGAGCCGGGGCATCAATGGTGATGAGATCCCCTTCCTCCACCAGGGCAATCGTGCCCCCCACATAGGCTTCGGGAGCCACATGGCCCACTACCATGCCGTAGGTGCCGCCGGAGAAGCGGCCATCGGTGATCAGGCCAACGCTATCCCCCAAGCCGGCGCCGATGATGGCCGAAGTGGGCGAGAGCATCTCCCGCATGCCGGGGCCACCTTTGGGGCCTTCGTAGCGGATGACCACCACATCCCCTGCTCGGATCTGGCCGGAGAGGATGGCCTGCAGGCAGGACTCCTCTGAATCGAAGACCCGCGCCGGCCCGGTAATTTTCGGGTTCTTGACGCCGGTAATCTTGGCTACTGCTCCTTCGGGAGCCAGATTCCCCTTGAGGATGGCCAGATGCCCTTGGGGATACAGGGGGCTGTGCCAGGGGCGGATCACCTCCTGATCCGGGCTAGGCTCGTCCGGCACATCCCGCAGGACTTCGACGATGGTCTGGCCGGAGATGGTGAGGCAGTCCCCGTACAGTAGGCCATGGTTGAGCAACATTTTCATCACTTGGGGGATCCCGCCGGCCCGGTGCAGGTCGGTGGCCACAAACCGCCCTGAAGGCTTGAGATCGCAGAGGACAGGCACGCGAGCACGAATGGTCTCGAAATCCTCTAGGGTGAGGGGCACTTCTGCCGCATGGGCAATGGCCAGAAAGTGGAGCACGGCGTTGGTGGATCCCCCTACGGCCATGATCACCGAGATGGCATTTTCAATGCTTTTACGGGTGATGATGTCGCGGGGGCGGAGGTTGGCTTTGATGGCCTCTGCCAAGACCTTGGCCGATTGGGCGGCACTTTCGGCTTTCTCTTCGTCTTCTGCAGCCATGGTGGAGGAGTAGGGCAGACTCATCCCCATAGCCTCAAACGCGCTGGACATGGTGTTGGCCGTGTACATGCCGCCGCAGGATCCGGCACCGGGACAAGCATGGCGCTCCACCGCCAGCAGCTCTTCCTCGGAGATGCGCCCGGCACTGAACTCCCCCACCGCTTCAAAGGCGCTGACGATGGTGAGGTCGCGGCCATTGTAGTGACCCGGCTTGATGGTGCCGCCGTAGACGAAGATCGAGGGTACATTGAGGCGGGCCATGGCGATCATCGCCCCCGGCATGTTCTTGTCGCAGCCGCCAATGGCCAAGAGGCCATCCATGCTCTGGCCGTTGACCACCGTCTCGATGGAATCGGCAATCACTTCCCGCGACACCAGCGAGTATTTCATCCCCTCCGTGCCCATGGAAATGCCATCGCTGATGGTGATGGTGCCGAACACCTGGGGCATACAGCCCGCCGTTCTCAAAGCCGCCTCCGCCCGCTCCGCCAGAGTTTGGATCCCCATGTTGCAGGGGGTGATGGTGCTGTGGGCGTTGGCAATGCCGACAATGGGCTTGCCGAAGTCTTCGTCGCGAAAGCCTACGGCCCTGAGCATGGCGCGGTTGGGGGAGCGCTGTACTCCCTGGGTAACCACTTGGCTGCGCAGCGGGAAAGGGGAATTGGCCATCATTGCAAGAGGAAACCGGGACGAAGTAGGGAGAGGAGAAAAGGGGTAGAACTCATCCTACCGCGTTTCTTCGGGGGAACATGAGCTTTCCCGGAAAGAGGGATCCAAACCAAATCTGAAGCAACTCTGTAAGTTGTCTGCACCTGCGCCGAGGATCGGCCAGCCTACCTAATAGAAGGGATCCCAGGTTCCAATCGCGTTAGCGAGACCGAGTCAAGACATGGGGGCCAGGGATCCTGGGTGTTGGTGTTTCCCCTTCGTGTTGGCGAAGCCTCGTATGGTTCTCAGCTCTCCTCTCCCCTCGCCTGCAGTGCCCAGCAGCGCCGACCGCGTTAGCGGGACGGAGTCCTCACGGGAGATGTTGCGGGATGTGCTCACCCTCTCCCGTCATGTTTTACAGCAGTTTGGCAGTTTTACGGCAGAGGCCCAAGACTTCAGCGCCCTGATGAACCGCATTGCCCTGGCCGGCAAGATGATTGCCCGGCGGCTGAGTCAGGCAGGACTGATCGAAGGGGCGCTGGGGGTTACCGGCAGCCTCAATGTCCAAGGGGAAGAACAGCAACAGATGGATGACTATGCCAACCGGGCCTTCATTCGCGCTTTGGAGCAAACGGGCCTGGTGTGTCGGCTGGTCTCGGAAGAGATGAAAACCCCGGCTCGCCTGCCGGAAAACTGCTCCCTCAGCCGCCTGGCCCTGATGATCGATCCCCTGGATGGATCCTCCAACATTGACGCCAACCTCAGCGTCGGCTCCATCTTCTCCGTCCTTCACCCTCTTGAGGATCGCCCGGAAGCGGACAACCAAGACCTGCTGCAACCGGGCCGTCGCCAACTGGCTGCGGGATATATTCTCTACGGCCCCAGCACCCAATTGGTCTATTCCGTCGGCAAGGGGGTACACGGTTTTACGTTGGATCCCAGCTTGGGGGAATTTATCCTCTCCCGCAGCGACATCCGCATTCCTGAACGCGGCTCCGTCTACAGCCTCAACGAGGGCTATTTTTGCCAGTGGAGCGAAGGGATCCAGAACTATGTCCGGTATGTTCACCGCCGCGATGGCTACATCTCCCGTTACAGCGGCGCTCTGGTGGCGGATTTTCACCGCATTCTCCTGCAGGGCGGAGTTTACCTCTATCCCGGCACCCAGAAAAAACCGGAGGGCAAGCTGCGCCTGATGTACGAGGCCAACCCCCTGGCTTTTCTGGCCGAGCAGGCGGGCGGGGCGGCCACCACCGGCACCGAGGCCATCCTAGACATCGTCCCCCAATCTCTCCACCAACGGGTGCCCCTTATCATCGGCAGCCGCGAGAACGTGGAAGAAGTGCTGCGCTGCCTAGAGGGTTCTCTGGTGCCCTAGGTTCTTCCCAATCCTTCTCTTTGAGCCAAGCTGGCCTATGGTAACCCTGGCAGAAAACCCCCTTCGCGTTGGTCTCAACCAAGAACGCACCCCGGATCCCTGCATTGTGGTGCAGTTTGGCGCTTCTGGGGATCTGGCCGCCCGCAAGCTGCTCCCGGCCTACTACCGGCTGTTTGGGCAGCGGCGGCTGCCGCCGGAGTTTACTTTGGTGGGGGTGGCCCGCCGCGATTGGACTCACGAGGTTTATCGGGAAAAGATGCGGGCTGCCGTGCAGGAGTTTGCCCCCCAGGACTTGGGGCCGGAGGCCCTCTGGCAGGACTTCGCCAGCCGCCTGTTCTATTGCCGCCTCGATATCGGAGATGCTGAGAGCTATCTGCGCCTAAAGCAGCTGCTCAGCCAGCTGGACGAAGAGCGGGGCACCCGCGGCAACCGAGTGTTCTATCTGGCGGTGGCGCCGGACTTCTATGCCCAGGCCATCCAACAGCTGGGGGCAGCTGGCATGGTGGCCGATCCGACCAAAACGCGGGTGGTGATCGAAAAGCCCTTTGGCCACGACCTCACCTCGGCCCAGGAACTCAACCGCCTTGTGCAGCGAATTTGCCAGGAAGAGCAGATCTACCGCATTGATCACTACTTGGGCAAAGAGACGGTGCAAAACCTGCTGGTCTTCCGCTTTGCCAACGCCATTTTCGAGCCTCTCTGGAACCGCAACTACATCGACCATGTGCAGATCACCGTGGCGGAGACGGTGGGGGTGGAGGATCGGGCCGGCTACTACGACACTGCCGGCGCCCTGCGAGACATGGTGCAAAACCACCTAATGCAGATCTATTGCCTGACGGCCATGGAGCCACCTGTCTCACTGCGCAGCGATGGGGTGCGCAACGAAAAGACCAAGGTGCTGCAGGCCACCCGCCTAGCGGATCCCCGCAATGTGGCAGCCGCAGCGGTGCGGGCGCAGTACGGCCCTGGCTGGATTGCCGGCAAGCCGGTGCTGGGCTATCGGCAGGAGCCCAATGTCAATCCCCAGTCCAAAACCCCCACCTACGTCGCTCTGAAACTGGAGTGTGATACTTGGCGGTGGAAGGGGGTGCCCTTCTACTTGCGCACTGGGAAACGCCTGCCCAAGAAGGTTTCGGAGGTGGCCATTCACTTTAAGCAGGTGCCCCTTTCCCTGTTCCAATCGGCAGCTCGGGAGGTGAGTCCCAACATCCTGGTACTGCGCATCCAACCCAATGAGGGCATCTCGTTGCGCTTTGAGGCCAAGATGCCGGGGCCAGAGATCCGCACTCGCTCGGTGGACATGGATTTCCGCTATGGGACTGCCTTTGGAGCGAGTACACCGGATGCTTATGATCGCCTGCTCCTGGATTGTCTGTTGGGAGATCCAACGCTGTTTACCCGTGCCGATGAGGTTGAAGCGGCCTGGCGGGTGGTGACGCCGGTGTTATCGGCCTGGGAGTCTGAGCCCGGCAGCGGCAATGGCGGCGGTGCTGCACCGCCTCTGTTCACCTATGAGGCCGGCACTTGGGGGCCAAAGGCTGCCGAAGATCTGCTCACCCAATCGGGGCGGCGGTGGCGGCGCCTCTGATTTGGCTGCTCTCGGCTGGTAAACCATGGCCTATCCACCTCTGTGTAAGCCGGGGCACCCTCAGCAACAGGCAGAAGAGCATGAGCAGCTCAAGAGCCCTTTCAAATGGCCGCTGCAGAAGAGAACACCAAGACGTAGGGATCCCCGGCTGTTGCAGCTAACATGGGCATGGCCTGTTTATTGCGTGGGTATCATGCCGCCACTGTTGTTCCGGTTATCCGTCCGGCCCTGGCGAGCCTTGTCGGTGGGCCTGGCAGTTGTGTTGGGGATGGGAGGGTGGAGCTCTGCCCAGGCCCAGGTGTTGCTGCACGTCCCTCTGCCCAATGGGGGCTTGATGCAGGCCCAAGCGCTACAACTGGCCACCGACTCGCTGCGGCTGGCCCAGTTTGGTCAAACGGAAGAAGCGCTGCGCCGCCTGCAACTGGCCGTGGCCATGGTGCCCAACTCCTCAGAGCTGCTCTATGTTTTGGGCAACGTCCACCTAGAACTGGGGGACTTGGAGCAAGCCATTGCATCGTTGCAAAAGGCCCGCGCCCTATCTCCTCAAGATGGGGATGTCCTCTACTCGCTGGGATCGGCTTATTTGCGGCAGGGCAGCTACTTTGCCGCCGCTGAGACTCTGGAACGAGCGGTTGCCCTGCAACCGGATAACCCCAATGCCCGCTTCCAACTGGGCAATGCCTACCTCATGCTGGATCGGTGGGATGCGGCCCGGCAGGAATATGAGAAGACCTTGCAGTTGGATCCCGCCTACTGGCCGGCCATGAACAACATGGGCTTGGTGGACTATGAGCAGGGGGATCTGGACGCCGCCATCGATCGCTGGGAACGCACGATAGAGATGAACAATGCCGTAGCAGAGCCCTATTTGGCCCTGGCGACTGCCCTCTACATTCGGGGAGAAACCGAACGGGCTGAGGAACTGGGGGCAAAGGCCATGCGCTTGGATCCCAACTACGCCCGCCTGCAGGTGTTGCGGGAGAACCTGTGGCGAGAAAACCTGCTGCGAGATGTGCAGATCCTCCTGCGCACCCGCCCTGTTGCAGAAGCTCTGCAGCAAGCCGCTATCGAGCAGTTCAACCGGCGGATGGGCCTCTCAGAATAGATTCAGGATAGATTTAGGAATTGACAGTGGGAAGTTCTGCAGGGGATCCCTTGAGAACTCGTGCCTGAAACTTGGCCCGAATCCGCTCGGCAATCCCGGCACTGTTGAGGCCAAGGTCTGCAAGAGACTCTTCACGAGTAGCATGTTCTACCCAAATGTCTGGCACCCCCAGGCGCAAAAGAGGCACCCGGATATCGGCATCCAGGAGGGCTTCCCCCACTGCCGAGCCAAACCCGCCCATGAGGCAGCCTTCTTCCACCGTCACCACCAAGCGGCTCTGTTCGGCCAAAGGCAGGATCAGCTCAGTATCCAGAGGCTTGGCGAAGCGGGCATTGACCACCGTGGCTGAGATGCCGTGTTCTTTCAAGATCTCCGCCGCCTGCAGGCTGGGATGCACCATCGACCCATAGGCCAGGATCAGCACCTCGCCGCCGCTGCGCAACACCTCGGCTTTGCCGATGGGCAGGGGTTCCCATCCCTCTTCTGCCAGAGGCACCCCCACGCCAGATCCGCGCGGGTAACGCATGGCGATGGGGCCCTGGGTGTACTGGATCCCGGTCACCACCATGCGCTGTAGCTCCGCTTCATCTTTGGGAGCCATTAGCACCATTTCCGGAATGCAGCGCAGATAGGCGATGTCGTACATGCCTTGGTGGGTGGGGCCATCGGCTCCTACAACTCCCGCCCGATCCAAGCAAAAGAAGACCGGCAACTTTTGGATACAGACATCGTGGATGATCTGGTCGTAGGCCCGCTGCAAGAAGGTGGAATAAATGGCCACCACTGGCCGCATTCCCTCACAGGCCATGCCAGCCGCCAACGTTACAGCGTGCTGCTCGGCGATCCCCACATCCACAAACTGATCCGGCAGCTTTTCCTTGAGCTTATCCAGGCCAGTGCCCGTATCCATAGCGGCGGTGATGCCGATGATGCGGGGATCCCGCTCGGCCAGCTTGCAGAGGGCATGGCCAAAGACTTTGCTGTAGCTGGGGGGCTTAGGCTTGGTGGGCGGGTAGGGCTTGCCGGTGGCCAGGTCGAAGCGGGATTGGGCATGATACCCCACCTGTTCCGCTTCGGCAGGCGGGTAGCCCTTGCCTTTGACGGTAGCTACATGCACCAGTACCGGGCCGGAGATGCCGTGGGCCAACTCAAAGGCATCCAACAACTCCGCCAGGTTGTGCCCGTCCACCGGCCCCACGTAGGTAAAGCCCAGCTCCTCAAAGATAATGCCGGCTTTGTTGTTTTGCACAGCGGTAACCAGCTTCACCGTTTCCTTGAGGCGGTCAATTTCTGGGCTGAGGCTGGATCCCAGTAGGGGCAGGTTCTTCAGTTGCTCTTCTAGGCTGTCGGCCAAAAACTGCACCGGCGGGCTGAGGCGCAGGCGGTTTAAATAGCGAGGGATCGCCCCCACATTGGGGGAAATAGACATGCCGTTGTCGTTGAGCACCACCATTAGGTTGGTCTTGGGCAGGTGCCCGGCGTGGTTGATGGCTTCATAGGCCATGCCTCCGGTCAGGGCACCATCCCCAATGATGGCCACCACCTTGAAGTTGTCTCCCCGCCGATCCCGAGCGATGGCCATGCCCAAAGCTGCCGAGATGCTGGTGGAAGCGTGCCCCGCCCCAAAGTGATCGAAGCGGCTCTCGCTGCGCTTCAGGTAGCCGGAAATCCCCCCCTTCTGGCGCAATGTGTGGAAATTGTGGTACCTGCCGGTGAGCATTTTGTGGGCATAAGCCTGGTGCCCCACATCCCAGATCACCTTGTCTCGATCCAGATCGAGGGTCTTGTAGAGGGCCAAGGTCAGCTCCACCACCCCCAGCCCTGGCCCCAGATGACAGCCGACCGGGGAATTGGCAGCCGTCTGCAGATGTTTGTCGCGAATCTGGCGGGCTAGGCTGCGCAACTGGCTCAGGTTCAGGTTTCGGAGCTGGTTGGGATGAGTGATGTCACTCAGGTGCATAATGGACTCGTCCTTCCGGTGTGATCTCACTCTAATTCATTTTCAGGAGGGGTTTTGTAGCCCTCCCTCTCAAAACTTCAAGGAATGCAGGGATCCCCCTTAATGCTGGGCCAAGGGCAGTAAACTACCCGACCCTGACTGCTTCGCAGTACAGTGCGGGCTTTCAGTAGCCCTGAGCCTGTTATGCTCTCCCAGAGAACAAAACAAACTCGAACCTCTGGGCTGGTTTACGGCAGCCCCCAAAAGCGCAATTACGTTTGCACCATTCCAGTCCGCATCCCCTTCCCATCCACAGTGCCCACACTTAAACTGCTTCCCACTGCGATAGGATTGC
>NZ_JANSHW010000125.1:0-6944 GCF_047461815.1 Synechococcus sp. R6-10 | reverse complement strand
CCGGGGATCTTCACCACGGATCCGCGTAAGGTGCCTGAGGCCAGGCTGTTGCCGGAGATCACCAGTGATGAAATGTTGGAGCTGGCCAGCTTGGGGGCCCAGGTGCTGCATCCCCGCTCGGTGGAAATTGCCCGCAACTACGGTGTGAAGCTGCGGGTGCGCTCCAGCTTGGAGCCGTTGCAGGCGGGATGCGAGGGCACTCTCATTCTTTCTCCTCCCCCCCGTCCTCGTGCTGCCGACAGCAGTATCGAGCTGGGCCTGGCGGTGGATACGGTGGAGCTGGATCGGGATCAGGCCAAGTTGGTGTTGGTGGGGGTGCCGGATCGCCCTGGCATTGCCGCCCAGCTCTTTCAGGGGATCGCGGCGGCAGGGGTGAATGTGGATTTGATTTTGCAGTCGCTCCAGTTCACAGCCGCTCACGCCAGCGGGACGGACTCCTTGCCGCAGGGATCCGTGCCCCAGCCCACCAATGACATTGCCTTTACGGTCAGTCGGTCGCAGGTGGCCGAGGCTGCAGCCGTTGCCCGGCAGATTGGCCAAGAGCTGCAGTGTGCAGCGGTGATTGTGGATGAGGCGGTGGCCAAAGTCAGCATTGCCGGGGTGGGGATGATGGGCCGACCTGGGATCGCGGCGCAAATGTTCCAGGTGCTGGCCGAGGCCGGGATCAATTTGCAGATGATCTCCATGTCCGAGATCAAGGTGAGCTGTGTGGTGGCTGCGGAGCGGGCCGGGGATGCCGCCTTGGCTCTGGGAGAGTCGTTCCAGGTGATCCCCCACTTGCATCGGGCAAAGATGCCGGCTGCCCCTCAAGACAGCCACCCGGTACGCGGTGTTGCCTTGGATTTGAAGCAATCGCGGCTGGGCCTTCGCAAAGTGCCGGATCGTCCGGGAACTGCCGCCCATTTGTTCGGGCGCTTGGCGGCTGCTGGGATCATCGTGGACACCATCATCCAAAGCCAGCGGGGCTACCACAACGGGATCCCCAGTACCGACATTGCCTTTACCGTGCCTCAGGATCAAGCGATGGCTGCTGAGGCAGTCTGCCGGCAGGTGGCCGAAGAGCTCCAGGCGGCAGGCGTTGACGCGGATCACGACATTGCCAAGGTCAGCATTGTCGGCGCCGAGATGGAAACCTACCCTGGTGTGGCTGCTCGCCTGTTTGCAGCCCTAGCCGAAGCCGGAATCAACATCGAGATGATCGCCACCTCGGAGATCAAGGTGAGCTGTGTAGTGCGCCGGGATCGAGGGATCCCGGCCTTGCAAGCTATTCACCGCGCTTTCCGGCTGGACTGCCCCTAGCCTGCCTTAGGGTTGAGCCGCCAGCAGCAAGGGAAAATGATGGGCGTTGGGGGCGTGCATCACCTGGATCCCCAGATTGGCGCGGTTGAGGAGATCGGCGTAGGTGGGAATGAACCGGCCCTGGCTGTCCAGGATGGACTGGTTGAAGTTCAAGCCGTTCAAGTTAAAGGCCATTATGCCGATACCTATTGCCGCCGCCCAAATCCCCACTGTGGGCAGGGCCGCCATCCAGAAGTGGACGGAACGGCTGTTTCTCAGGCCCAGGCCGGGGAACCCCAGCCGCCCCAAGAACGCGTAGTGCCCGGCCAGGAAGTTGTAGGTGACTTCCTCCTGCCCGAAGCGGTAGCCGGCATTTTGTGACTCTTCTTCCGAGGTCTCGCGGATTAGGCTGGAGATCACCAGGGAGCCGTGCAGGGAGGCCAGCAGAGCGCCGCCAAAGACGCCGGCCACCCCCAGCCAGCTAGCAGGGTGCATGAGGATATTGTGCTCCGCCTGGAAAGCCAGCATGAAGTAGAAGGTGCCGGCGATCCCCAGGGGCAAGCCTTCCGAGAAACTGCCCTGGCCGATGGGGTAGACCAAGAGCACTGCCGTAGCCGCCGCCGCCGGAGCGGAAAACGCCACCGCAATCCAGGGACGCATGCCCAAGCGATAGCTCAGCTCCCATTGCCGGCCCAGGTAGCACCACACCCCGATCAGGAAATGGAGCACGATCAGTTGGTAGGGGCCGCCGTTGTAGAGCCATTCATCCAAAGAGGCGGCTTCCCAAATGGGATAAAAGTGCAAGCCGATGGCCGCCGACGTGGGCACCACCGCCGCCGAGATGAGATTGTTCCCCCCTATCAAAGAGCCGATCACCGGCTCGCGGATCCCATCCACATCCACCGGCGGAGCAGCAATAAAAGCGATTACAAAACAGAAGGCAGCCGCCAACAGCGTCGGGATCATCAACACGCCAAACCAGCCGATGTACAGCCGGTTTTCGGTGCTGGTTATCCATTGGCAAAAGCCATTCCAACTCCAGAGCTGCCGTGCAGCCGAGGAGCGGCGAATTACCGTACTCATAGGCCAACTCCTGGTAAAGACAAGAGCATTCTTCGTCGGCTTCCGGGAACGGGGTAAAAGTCTTCTTGCGCCGACCGCTAAAAGCATCCTCTCCTTTCAGGCTAGACAGTTTTAGGGATGCCGACAGGGATCCCTAACTTCCGCAACGGGAATGTGAAAAAAATGGATTTGTCGATACAAATCAGCACCGATATGTTGCAATTTGGAGGTCTTTGAGAGCTTCCCGGCGAAGGTCGGTCACTGGCAGTTGATGGCAGCCAAGCTTGAGCAGACGTTTCTTAAGGATAGGTTTAGGAAAGAGGTGCCGTCCGGGACCTGCTTTTTTTCCTCCAGAATCCTAGACAGAGAAAAAATCCTGCAAGCACTTCACCTGCAGGGATCCCGACTGCAAAGCACGGATGGCAGCCGCAGTGGCTTTGGCTCCTGCCAGGGTGGTCACCAGAGGGATCTTGTAGGCCAGGGCAGTGCGGCGGATCTTTTGGCCATCTTGCTGCGCCTCGACACCGGAAGGGGTGTTGATAATGAGCTGAATCTGGTGATTTTTGATGGCGTCGATGACGTGGGGCCGTCCCTCGTGCAGCTTGAGGACTTTGTCCACCGGGATCCCGTGCTCGGCCAAAACCTTTTGGGTTCCTTCGGTGGCCAATAGGCGAAAGCCCAGCTCCACAAACTCGCGGGCTACCGGGATGACCGCCTGTTTATCCCGGTCGCTGACGCTGATGAACACCGTCCCCTGCAGAGGTAGATTCTGCCCCGCCGCCAGTTGGGCTTTGGCGTAAGCGCGGCCAAAGTCCGTGTCAATGCCCATCACCTCGCCGGTGGAGCGCATCTCTGGCCCCAGCAGCGTGTCGGTGCCGGGAAACTTGTGGAAGGGCAAAACCGCTTCCTTGACGGCAATGTGGGAGGGGATCACCTCCTGGGTAAAGCCCAGCTCGGCTAGGGTTTTGCCGCTCATCACTTGAGCGGCGTAGTCTGCCAGCGGATGGCCGATGGCCTTGCTGACAAAGGGGACGGTGCGGGAGGCGCGCGGATTGGCCTCCAGGATATAGACTTGACCTTTTTGGACGGCGTATTGCACGTTGATCAGGCCCACCACCTTCAGAGCTTGGGCCAACTTCACCGTCCACTCGCGGATCACCCGCAGCACCTCGGGGCTGAGGGTGCGGCTGGGCAATACACAGGCCGAATCGCCCGAGTGGATCCCGGCCTGCTCGATGTGCTCCAGAATGCCGCCGATGGTAACAGCGCCGGTGCGGTCGGCAATGGCATCCACATCCACCTCCACCGCCTCTTCCAGGAACTGATCCACCAGCACCGGACGATCCGGATCCACCGCCACCGCCAGTTGCATGTAGCGCTGCAGGTCTTGGTCGGAATAGACGATCTCCATGGCTCGTCCCCCCAAGACGTAGCTGGGCCGCACCACCACCGGATAGCCGATGCGGCGGGCAATTTCCAAGCTTTCTTCCACGCTGCGGGCAATGCCGTTGGCCGGCTGGCGAATATCCAACTCCCGCAAGATGCGCTCGAAGCGCCCCCGATCCTCAGCAATGTCGATGGAGTCGGGGGAAGTTCCCCAGATGGGAGCCTGGGCTGCTGCCAGCCCCTGCGCCAGCTTGAGGGGAGTTTGACCGCCAAATTGCACGATCAGGCCGACCGGCTGCTCAGCATCCACCAAGTTCATCACCTCTTCATGGGTGAGCGGCTCAAAATAGAGGCGATCAGCGGTGTCGTAGTCGGTGGAAACGGTTTCCGGGTTGGAGTTGACCATGATCGCTTCGTAACCCAGGCGGCTGAGGGCAAAGGCAGCATGACAACAGCAGTAGTCGAATTCGATCCCCTGGCCGATGCGGTTGGGGCCACCTCCCAAGATCATCACCTTCTCTTTGCGGGCCGGGAAAATCTCCGACTCGCTCTCGTAGGTGGAGTACTGGTAGGGGGTAGCAGCCTCAAATTCGGCGGCGCAGGTATCTACAGTTTTGTAGGTGGGGATCACCCCCAGGCTTTTGCGGCAGGCCCGCACCTGATGTTCCGTGGATCCAGTGAGGTGGGCAATTTGTCGGTCGCTGAAGCCCATTTGCTTGAGGTGTCTCAAGTCGTCAGCGCTCAGGGATCCCAGCTCCCGCCCCTTGAGGGCCTGCTCCACCTCCACCAACTCCTGCAGCTTGTCGATAAACCAGGGATCGATGTGGGTGAGCTGGGCAATTTCCTGGGCAGAAAAGCCCATGAGCAGAGCGGTGCGGATGGTGAGCAAGCGGAAGGGGTTGGGGGTGCGCAGGTTGGCCCGCACTTCCTCTGGCTTGGGGAAAACCTCCGGCCTATCGCTGCCAAAGCCGGGACGGTCGATTTCCAGGGAACGCAATGCCTTCTGGATGGATTCTTGAAAAGTGCGGCCAATGGCCATCGCCTCCCCCACCGATTTCATCTGGGTGGTGAGAACCGGCTCTGCGCCGGGGAATTTTTCAAAAGCAAAGCGAGGGATCTTGGTGACCACATAGTCGATGGTGGGCTCGAAGCTGGCCGGAGTTTTGCGGGTGATGTCGTTGGGGATCTCCGGCAGCGTGTAGCCCACTGCCAGTTTGGCGGCAATTTTGGCGATGGGAAAGCCGGTGGCCTTGCTGGCCAAAGCAGAAGAGCGGGAGACCCGCGGGTTCATCTCGATCACCCGCACCTCGCCGTTGGCAGGGTTGACGGCAAATTGCACGTTGGATCCCCCCGTTTCCACCCCAATTTCCCGCATGATGGCGATGGCATAGTCCCGCAGCCGCTGGTATTCTTTGTCGGTGAGGGTTTGGGCCGGGGCCACGGTGATGGAGTCGCCGGTGTGCACCCCCATCGGGTCGATGTTTTCTATGGAGCAGATGATCACCACGTTATCCGCCAGATCCCGCATCACCTCCAGCTCAAACTCCTTCCAGCCGATGACCGATTCTTCCACCAAGATTTGGGAAACGGGGCTGGCCTCCAAGCCGGCAGCGCAGATCTCTTCAAACTCCTCCTGGTTGTAAGCCACCCCACCACCGGTGCCCCCCAGGGTATAGGCCGGGCGGATGATGAGGGGATAGCCGATCTCCTGGGCAATCTGCTTGGCTTCTTCCAGGGTGTGGGCCAGGCCAGAGCGGGGCACGGCCAAGCCAATCCGCTGCATGGCTTGCTTGAAGAGATCCCGGTCTTCGGCTTTTTCAATGGCCTCCCGCTTGGCCCCAATCAACTCTACCCCGTACTGCTCCAGGATCCCTTGCTGGGCCAGTTGCACCGCCACGTTGAGGGCCGTCTGGCCGCCCATGGTGGGCAGCAAAGCATCAGGGCGCTCCCGCTCGATAATTTTGGCCACAAAGTCCACCGTCACCGGCTCGATGTAGGTGCGCTCCGCCATACTGGGATCCGTCATGATGGTGGCGGGGTTAGAGTTGACCAAAACGACCTCATAGCCCTCTTCCCGCAGGGCTTTGCAGGCTTGGGTGCCCGAGTAGTCGAATTCGCAGGCTTGGCCAATGACGATCGGCCCCGCTCCAATGAGCAAGATTTTGTGGATATCGGTGCGGCGCGGCATAGGGATCCCAGAGGTGGCAGAGTCAGCCTTCTATTGTAGAGGTCACCTGCAGGTCAAGTTGCTCATCGGGATCCCTCTTTTTTGGGTGTTGCACTTGCAAAGGCTATGCACAGCAGGCAGAGCTTGGATCCCTGGCAGGCAGGAGTTCTCTGGGGCAACCCGCAAAAGGGCAGCTTCTTCATCAGTATCAATAGACGGGAAAACTTGAACTTTAGATGATATCAATGCTATCGTCGCAGCAAAGCCGCCCAGGGATCTGCCGATCGAGGAAACGCTCTATGGCCACGTTAATTGTTCGCAATGTTGACGAAGCCATTGTCAAAGCTCTCAAACAAAGGGCTAGTCGTCACGGCGTTAGTGCAGAGGCCGAACACCGCAAAATCCTAGAGCAAGTCTTACTCCAGCCTGCGAAACAGTCCTTTGCCGAAGTGCTCAGATCGATACCTAACGTTGGCAACGATTCAGACTTTGAGCGGGTGCAAGATAACACTGCCCATGACGTATTTGCTTGACACTAACGTCATCAGTGAGCTGCGCAAACACAGTCAAGCCAACTCCGGGGTTCAAGAATTTCTTCAAACTGCCATTGAGCAAGAGGCCCGCATCTACATCAGCGTGATCACGCTGGGCGAACTCCGCCGAGGCGTTGAACTCATGCGCCATCGCGGCGATCATCTGCAAGCCAACCTTCTGGAGAGGTGGCTGCAAACGGTTGTCGATGACTATGCCGATCACCAAATTTTCGGGCTGGAGGCCCGCACCATAGCCGCAGGCTTGGTGTCGGGAGGAAAGCCCTCCTTCATATAGGTTTGCTGGTCAAAAGTCTGGATAAACTACAATAAGCCCATGAGCCAGACTATCTCTGTACGTTGCAAGCTGATAGTCCCTGTAGAGTTGCGTCAAGAGATTGACCGCACTTTGCAGGGCTTTGCGAACGCTTGCAACCAGATTCTCGACGCCGCCAAACAAAAGAACTGCTGGAACACCGCCAAGCTGCACCACTTGGTCTATCGGCCGGTAAGGGCAGCAA
>NZ_JANSHW010000124.1:0-1572 GCF_047461815.1 Synechococcus sp. R6-10 | reverse complement strand
TAGAGCAGAAAAAGGTTTTGGTAGGTGATGGTGGCCAGGGTTTGGCTCTCGCTTTGAATCGGCACCCCCTCTTTGGCCTCCACCGCCTGGTGCAGCCCATCAGACCAGCGGCGGCCGGGGAGCACCCGCCCGGTGAACTCGTCCACGATCACCACCTCTTGATTGCGGACGATGTAGTGGACATCCTTGATGAAGAGCTCTTTGGCCTTCACCGCGTTAAAGACAAAGTGCGCCCAGGGATCCTTGGGATCAAACAGGTCAGAGACCCCCAGCAACCGCTCGGCGGCTTCAAACCCCTCGTCGGTAAGGATGACGTTGCGGGCTTTTTCATCCACCTCATAGTGTTCATCTCGGATCAGCTCCCGCGCCACCTGGGCTGCCCGCAGGTATTTTTCGGAAGGACGAGCCACCTGACCGGAGATGATCAGGGGAGTACGGGCTTCATCAATCAGGATCGAGTCCACCTCGTCGATGATGCAGTAGTTAAAGGGCCGTTGCATCACCTCTTTGATGTCGGTGGCCATGTTGTCCCGCAGGTAGTCGAAGCCCAGCTCGCTGTTGGTGCAATAGGTGATGTCGCAGTTATAGCTGCGGCGCTTTTCTTCGGGCGACATGCCCTCTTGCACTAGACCGACCGTCAGGCCCAAGAAACGGTGCACCTGCCCCATCCACTCCGAGTCCCGACGGGCCAAGTAGCCGTTGACGGTAACGATGTGAACCCCTTTCCCGGTGAGACCGTTGAGATAGGCGGGCAGGGTGGCGACCAGGGTTTTCCCCTCGCCGGTTTTCATTTCGGCAATCTGGCCTTCGTGCAGCACCATGCCGCCGATGAGCTGTACGTCGTAATGGCGCAAGTTCAAAACTCGCTTGGCGGCCTCCCGCACCACGGCAAATGCCTCCGGCAAGAGATCATCCAGAGATTCTCCTCTGTCTAAGCGCTGGCGAAACTCCGTGGTCTTGGCCTTGAGCTCCGCATCCGAAAGAGAGGCGATCTCGATCTCCAGCGAGTTGATCAGCTTGACGACAGGACGGTACTGCCGGATCTTCCGATCGTTGGGATCCCCGAGGAGCTTTTGTAGGGTTTGGAGCATGGGCAAGCCTAGGCCAATGAAGAACATTGATTAATGATGCAATTCTACCATTTTGACTTGGCCGGCCAGGGAGAGGTTGGCCTGGATGAGCTGAGAGGAGAACACCAAAGCCAACCAAAGCCATCAGAATGGATGAGGAGAGCCGGCAGTTACTTGCAGTCCGCGGCAAGAAAATGTCACTCTAGGGAGGCGAAGGGATCCCGACCAAACCGTACTCTGCCGAGGCTCATGAATTTTTTGGGTGTTGGACTGCCGGAAATGTTGGTCATCTTTGCGGTGGCTCTCTTGGTTTTTGGGCCCCGCAAACTGCCGGAGATCGGTCGCACGCTGGCCAAAACCCTGCGCAGCCTGCAGGATGCTTCCAGAGAGTTCGAGGCGCAACTGAACAAAGAGGCCCAAGAGCTGGAAAAAGCCACCCGCGGGACAACGGCTGCTGCCACTCCCAAGGCTTCCCGAACAGCAGTCACCGAGTCAGTTGCCG
>NZ_JANSHW010000123.1:0-2681 GCF_047461815.1 Synechococcus sp. R6-10 | reverse complement strand
CTATGGGTTGCTGGGGTTGCTTTTGGGCTTGGGGGTGGCGCTGGCGGAGGAGCTGTTTTTTCGCGGCTGGCTGCTGCAGGAGATGCTGCTGGACTACGGTTGCAGCACTGCGGTGTGGGGATCCAGCTTCCTGTTTGCTATGGCCCATTTCCTGAAGCCTTTGCCTGAGATTCTCGCCACCTGGCCGCAATTTCCCGGACTGTGGCTGATGGGGCTGCTGCTGGTGCAGGCGAGGGTCTGGAACCAAAACAAGCTGGGCCTTAGCCTAGGGCTGCACGCGGGTTGGGTATGGGGCATGGCCTGGGTCAACAACTTGGCCTGGATAGACTACACCGGCAGGGCGCCAGCGTGGCTAACGGGGATTGGTGGCAACCCCTTGGCGGGCTTGATGGGCTTGCTTTTTCTAGGAGGGACTTTCGCATTTCTCAACGGCCTGGCTCAAGCTGGCTGGCTACCGGCAGACCTGGAAAAGCGTTGATTGAGCTGATCGATAAAGAATAACCTACTCTCCCCAAGGCCCTTCCTCGTAGTAGGCGGTCACCTGCTCCTTGGGCGGCTGGGTAAGCAAGCTTACGCCAATTAACACCCCACTGCCGATCACCACTGCCGGGATTACGGGTAACCAGCCCCCTGTCCAAGCCCGCGGCAACAGACCCGACAGCCAACCTAAAGTCAGGCCACTGGAGACGAGGGCCCCGGCTACAGCCCCAGCGCGGGTAGCCCGCTTCCAGTACAGGCCAGCAATTAAGACAGGGAACAGCATGGCATTTCCCTGAAAGCTCCAGGTGGCAATCTCCACAATCAGCCCCGGCGGGTTAAGGGCAATGGCAAAAGAGGCCAAACCGATCCCCAGCACCACCCAGCGTCCCAATTGTTCTTCTTGGTGGGGGGAAAGCTGGCGCCTGAAGAGGGTCACTACCAGATCCCGCGTTACCAACGAGCTGGCCGTAAGGAGCTGTGAGTCTGCCGTGGACATGAGGGCGGCCAGAGCTGCTGTAATCACCACCGCTGCCACACCGCCGGGCAGAGTTTGCAACATCAGGGGCATGATCTGGTCCGTTTTCTCCAGGCCGGGAAAAGCCAGGCGGCCCCAAACCCCAAGAAGAGCTGCTGGGAAAAAGACCAGCAGAATCAGCAGCGGCCAGACTACCATCAGGGTCTGGAAGGGCCGGGCACTTTTGGCCATGTAGAAGCGCTGGAAAAATTGTGGGAAAAGGGGAGTGGCCATGAAAAACAGCAGTTGATTGCCGAGTAACCCTTGCCAGCTCCAGCGTCCTTGGGGGCCGGGCAAGCTCAGCCAGGGATCCAGTTCGCTACCCGCTTCTCTCCCTAGGGAGAAAGCCACTGCAACAAAGGCCACCCCCATCCCCAGAATCAAGATGATCCCCTGCACCACATCCGTCCAGACCACCGCCTGGGATCCTCCAAAGAGCACATACCCCAGGATCACCAAGGCCACCACCACTGCCAAGGGCCAGTAGGGGATCCCCTCCCCCAACACCGCCGCCAGGGTGCGGGCTCCGCCAATGATCTGGATGCTGATGTAGGGGGCGGTAAACGTCAGGGCGCTAAGGCAGTAGAGTAGAGCCAAAAGAGGGCTGTTGAAGCGGTGGCCGAAAAACTCGGAAGGGGTGATGAAGCCAAAGTGTTGGGCTGCTAGCCATACCCGGTAGCCCACCCACAAAAACAGCCCCGAAATGAAGGCGGTGGTCACTCCCACCCCCAGGAAGATCCCTAGGCCGTGGGTATAGGCATCTGCCGGCACCCCAATGAAGGTAAAGGCGCTGAGCAAGGTGGCCAGCGTCGTCAAAGTTAGAGCCAGGGATCCCAACCCCCGCCCCGCCAAAAAGTAGCTAACCGGATCCCGACCGCTGTGGCGATAGCTCCAGAAGCCAATGGCCGCCAGCAGCAGCAAGTATGCCCCCACCACACCCAGACTCAAAACCGTGTTACTCATCTCCGCCTCTCGGCCAGCAAACGCGCACAATGTAGAAGTTAAGAGGTACCAACAGCAGGACAGCCAATCCCGCCAGCCAATACCAGGCCGGGATCCCCAAAAACTGGGGCTGGGCCGAGCGGGATCCCACCCAGGTCAACAGCCACAGCAGGAGATAGGCCCCCCACACCCAAGCTTGGCGCATCCGTCCAAACCGCAGGGGCCTTGATCCCTGAAGGTTACCGCCGGGATCCAACCCTGACATCTACCCATCTCCTGCTTTTTTGCCAAGCGTTCCTTTTGCCAATCATTTAAGATACAGCCACTACTGCGCAGAGCTAAATTGTCTTTTCCCCTTTCCCCTTCAGATCCTGTTGGCAAGAGGGAGCCTTCCCGTGGGCCAGGCCATGAAGAACGGGAGCGGCCCTACTGGCTAGCTTGGGCCCGCATCAAAGGGATTGGCCCCCACCGCCTGAAACGGCTGGCGGAGTTTTTTGGATCCCTGGAGCGGGCTTGGCAAGCGGATGCCCCGGCCCTGCGGCAGGTGGAAGGCATTGGCCCCACCCTGGCCCAGGCTATTGTCTCTGCCCGTCCTGGCCTTGATCCCGAGCAGATCCTGGAGGAAACCCTCAAAGCGGGGATCCCCTTTCTCACGCCTGCAGATCCGGACTATCCGCCGCTGCTGTGGGAGGTGCCAGATCCCCCGCCCATTCTCTATGCCCTAGGAGAATGTCCCAATTGGCAA
>NZ_JANSHW010000122.1:0-8787 GCF_047461815.1 Synechococcus sp. R6-10 | reverse complement strand
GTAGCTGCCTATTTTTTAGTGGGAACAGCCGTAACCAAACTGGGGATCCGGCGCAAGCAGGCGCAGGGGATCGCCGAAAAGCGAGAGGGGGCGCGAGGGCCGGAGAACGTCTGGGGATCCGCTTTAACCGGGGCAGTATGTGCGCTAGGATACGCTTTCTTCCCGCATCCCCTGTGGTGGTTGGGATACAGCGCCAGCTTTGCAGCGAAATTGGCCGATACCGTCAGCAGCGAGGTGGGGAAAGCCTATGGCCGCAAGACCTTTTTGATCACCACCTTCCAGTCCGTGCCGGCGGGCACAGAAGGAGCCGTGAGCCTAGAGGGATCCCTGGCGGGGGTGGCGGCAGCGGCAGGGATGGCCGGGTTGGCCTGGGGGATTGGCGGGGAGTGGGTGGGGGAAAGCCCATTTTGGTTGGGCATCTGCTGGCTGGCCGGGATCCTGGCCACCCTGGCGGAAAGCTGGATGGGAGTGGTGTTACAACCCCGTTTGGCCTGGATGACCAACGAAGTTGTAAACAGTATTCAAACAACCCTGGCCGCTCTTCTGGCGGTAGGGCTGGGATCCCTTATGGGCATCGGATCCTAGAAACAACGGCGTTAGCGTTGCGGAGCAACAATACACGGGGCTGGAAGGCTTTTCTCAGTAGCCCAGGCGTCTCACCCTAAACTGAAGCGAATATAAAGACAAAAAGGGGAGAAGCTCTCCCCTGTTGCTGGCCAGAACTTGACCGGGAACTGGCAAGACGCTCTCCTAGCGCAGGCCGCTGGGCTTATAGACCAGGAAGCTGAGCACTTGGCACTGCTTAATGTTGTCGAACCCCACCACGCGAATGAAACAGTTGGGGTAGGCGCTGCGGCAAGCCTGCACTTCGCTGAGCACCTCCTGGGGAGAAGTGGCGCTGAACAGGGGCAGCTTCCACAGCGTCCAATAGCGAACCGTTGGTTCAGACGATTCGTTGAACTCTATGGCCGGGATGTAGCCCTGATCCAAGATGTACTGCACCTGCTTGATGATCTGCAGATCCGTCAGCGGCGGCAGATAGGAGAGGGTTTCGTAGCGGCGCTCTTTTGGTAAGGTTTGCATGATCGGTGTCACTCCGTTTCGAGCCTAGGGTTTTGTGGGGGGGATCCCGCTTCCGGGTGGGTAACGGGTAGGGATCCTGTTGCTGAGGTGATCCGTTCTAGATGATTGCGGCGGTGCTCCATGTTGGCTTGCTGGATGCCGGCTTTGGCCATTTCCGGCAGGTAATCGACCACCTCCGCAGCAATGTGTTCACGAACGGTCATGATGCGATAGGCCAACTCAGGACGCTCAGCCAGCAAAGCCCGCAGGTAGGCTTCTCCATCCTGAAGGTTTTGCCGAGCGGAGAACTGCTGTAGCCAAAGAGCCCTGGGGGGATCTGTTTCGCTCAGTTGAGCCAGCACCGTGCGCATCGCCTGATAAGTCAGGTAGCTGATCAAGGTCTTGGCGGTGTCTTTGGCGATCTGTTTCAGATCCATTGCCGATCCAGGGAGGGAGCCAGTAGGGCAAGAGAACCGTGGGGATCCCTTGCCCCCAGCAGATCTCTAGAGGGTGTCGACGGCCTTGAACTCGAACTTGATTTCCTTCCACAGCTCGCAGGCAGCCGCCAGCTCCGGCGACCACTTGGCCGCTTCCCGGATGATGTCGTTGCCTTCACGGGCCAGGTCTCGACCTTCGTTACGAGCTTGGATACAAGCCTCCAAGGCCACCCGGTTGGCGGTTGCGCCCGGCGCGTTGCCCCAGGGGTGTCCCAAGGTTCCGCCGCCGAACTGCAGCACCGAGTCGTCGCCGAAGATTTCCACCAGCGCCGGCATGTGCCAAACGTGGATCCCACCGGAAGCCACTGGCATCACCCCTGGCATGGAAGCCCAATCTTGGGTGAAGAAAATGCCGCGGGAGCGATCGGCCTCTACGTAGTTTTCCCGCATGAGATCCACAAAGCCCATCGTGATGGCGCGGTCGCCTTCCAACTTGCCCACCACCGTCCCAGAGTGCAGGTGGTCGCCACCGGACATGCGCAAACACTTGGCCAACACCCGGAAGTGGATGCCATGGTTTTTCTGCCGGTCGATCACCGCGTGCATGGCCCGGTGAATGTGCAGCAGAATGCCGTTATCCCGGCACCACTTGGCCAAGCTGGTGTTGGCAGTGAAGCCAGCTGTCAAGTAGTCGTGCATGATGATAGGGGCGCCCAACTCCTTGGCAAACTCGGCCCGCTTGAACATCTCTTCGCAGGTGGGCGCCGTCACGTTCAAATAGTGGCCCTTGATCTCGCCGGTTTCCGCTTGGGCCTTGTGGACAGCCTCCATCACGAACAAGTAGCGATCCCGCCAGCGCTGGAAGGGCTGGGAGTTAATGTTTTCGTCATCTTTGGTGAAGTCCAGGCCGCCCCGCAGAGCTTCATACACGGCCCGCCCGTAATTTTTGGCAGAAAGGCCCAACTTGGGTTTGATGGTGCAGCCCAGCAGCGGACGGCCATACTTATTCAACTTATCCCGCTCCACCTGAATGCCGTGGGGAGGGCCTTGGAAGGTTTTCAGGTAGGCCACCGGGATCCGCACATCTTCCAGCCGCAGCGCCTTTAGGGCCTTAAAGCCAAAAACGTTGCCCACAATCGAGGTGAGCATGTTGGTCACCGAGCCTTCCTCGAACAGATCCAGCGGATAGGCGACGAAGCAGAAGTACTGGTTGTCTTCGCCGGGAACCGGCTCGATGTCATAGCAGCGGCCTTTGTACCGATCCAAGTCAGTAAGCAAATCGGTCCATACCGTTGTCCAGGTGCCCGTCGAAGACTCAGCCGCCACGGCTGCCCCCGCCTCTTCGGGAGGAACGCCCGGTTGAGGGGTAACTCGGAAACAGGCCAAGACGTCGGTATCCTTAGGTGTGTAGTCGGGAGTGTAATAGGTGAGTCGGTAATCCTTCACCCCGGCTTGATAGCCGCTTTTGGATTGGGTTGCTGAGTAGGCCACGTTGATCTCCCTCTGAACGAATTACAGAACCAGAAAATGCCCTTCACGGATGCAACCAAGAGGAAAAACTCAGGGCCAAAACTCGAGACCGCCGAGTTTCCGTGAATAAGACCGCCCCACAACCATGAGGCCAAAGTTGGGCTTTAAGACACTCTTCATCCCGGCGGATGGAAGCCCTAAACCCTTCTTTTCGAGCGCCTTCAATTACTAGCTTCGACTCCCTGGATTTGCAAACCCAGCGGAAAGGAATTTATACAGCGCCTAAGCTAGAATCTCGGCAAACACAACTCTATATAGGTTTAATCCTAAGCTACCATCCGCAATAATGGGCTGATCATTACTTTCTTTATGAGTTTGATTAGTTTAATTAAAGTAAGACCCCCTGCTTCCCGCTGAGAATACAGATTTCTTTGGCTTTCTTAATATCTTTTGGGTGGAATCCCCGGCCAAAACCAAAAGCTCCCTTCTTTGAGGGAGCAGAGCAAACCCACCCGCAGGGCCTGGACGGTCAAGAAACGGCTGCCAGGGTTGGCTGGGGTCTCTTGCTGATCACCTGGTCGATAAGGCCGTACTCTTTGGCTTGTTCTGGGGTCATGAAGTTGTCGCGGTCGGTATCTCGTTCGATGCGCTCTAGAGGTTGGCCGGTGTGGTAGGCCAGCAGGCTATTGAGGCTGTTTTTGATGAAGAGGATCTCTTTGGCCTGAATTTCAATATCGGTAGCTGGCCCCTGAGCTCCACCAAGGGGTTGGTGGATCATGATGCGGGCGTGGGGAAGGGCAATGCGCTTGCCTTTGGTGCCCCCTGCCAGCAGAAAGGCTCCCATGCTGGCAGCCAAACCAATGCAGATGGTGGAGACATCCGGCTGAATGTGCTGCATGGTGTCGTAAATGGCCATGCCAGCATAGACAGAGCCGCCGGGGGAGTTGATGTAGAGGTAGATGTCTTTTTCAGGGTCTTCGGACTCCAAGTAGAGCATCTGGGCCACAATCAGGTTAGCAATGTCGTCGTCCACCTGGGTGCCCAAGAAAATGATCCGATCCCGCAAGAGACGCGAGTAAATGTCAAAGGCGCGCTCGCCTCGCGCAGATTGCTCAATAACGGTGGGAATCATGCCAGTCCAAACGATGGGTCAGTCCTTACTAGTGTAGTCTAAGCCACTGGATGGATGCTTTGCTCAGGACGACTCACCGGCCCGCCTCCGTACGGGGCTCGATGGGGTGTGAGCCGGCTAGAACAGCAAGGAGACGGGGTGGTTATAGCGGGATCCCTCTTCTTCTGGGATGTGGAACGGGTCTGAGGTGTGGCTCTTTGTGATGTGGTGAGGTGAAGCCAAGATGGACGTGATCCCAGATGAACCGATTGTGATTGCCAGCCTGCTGAGCCTGGCTTTGCTGGGGATCTTGATTCTGAACTTGGCAGGGCGTGGGTCTGGGGATGCAGATTAAAAGGTTGACAAGCTTACTTATCCTTCTTTAGGATTAGGATCGCCTTGTCGGAGAGCGCCCCCATCGTCTAGAGGCCTAGGACACATCCCTTTCACGGATGCGACAGGGGTTCGAATCCCCTTGGGGGTATTGGGTCAGAGTTATAAGATGAAGCCGTCAACAGGGGATCCCTGGCAGCGGTGACACCTTACTCAGACTTTACTCAGAGAGGCTTTGCCGCCACAAACCACTCCAGATACAAGCTGGGAGAGCGGGTCATCTGGGATCCCCATACAAGCGGCATGGGCAGCCAGCCAACTGCCACTCCGTCGAGGGGGATCCCTATTCCACCCTTACTCCTCAACAGGGGAAAAATCTCCAAAGCAGCGGCCTAGAAGGTTAGGCTTAGTTGTCCAATCGGCTACGGCTTGGGTTCGGGCAGACCTGGGGCCTGCAAAAATCAGGTGCTGGCCACCAGAGCTTCAGCCGGCGTGGCGGCGACCAACAGCTCATCTTTGATAAGCTCTGCCAGCTCCTGCAGTTGGCGAATCGCCTCTGCCCCTTCCAATTTCATAAGCTCCCGGTCATCCCGCATTTCTGTCCAGCTAATGGAGCACTCGGAAACCAAAAAGCGGATTAGGTGCCCCTCTCGTAAACTGACCATAAACGAGGCACTCTCGAAAGACGTACCACAGGTGTAGCAAGAGGCTGGGTAGCCCCGCTTCTCCAAAACGATGGCCAGAGCCTGCAAACTCATCACCAGATCTTGAACATAGCTGCGGTATTGTTCCGCCAACCGTGTGAACATCACACTCCTCCCTAACGGATTGGCACTTTTGGGGCTTAGCCTAGCTGCAAATGACCTAACTAGTAATTTATGCTTAGGACTAGGATTACATCTATCATAACAATCGACAATCCCTCAAGGAAGTGATTAAGGCCACAGAGTAGGCAAGGTCTACCTCAGTGAAATGTAGTATTCAACACTTCTCTTAACAAAGACATCAAAGTTTACTCCGAGTCAACACTCTTATCGACTGGGATCCTCACTCAGTGCTCGCCCAGTCTTTTCTCAAAATGGCTCAGCGGCTGCTCGCGTCATCAGGACAGTTGCCTCAAAGCTTTCTCTTGCAAGGGTCTCACCGATCGCGAAGTAAGACGCGGTCTTTTGACAAGAGACCGGCGGGAGTGTCAAGTGGGCCAAGGCTTGCAGACGAATGCAGATCAAGGTGGGTTCCCGCCCGATTATGCTGAGAAAATTCTCGGCATGGACAATTGAGAAGGAACGGCTTGATGCTGACACCTGTTGATCTGGAAAAACGAGTGGCTTATTTGCAGAGTCCCCAAGCCATTCGGGATCGCTGTCGGTTGCTATTGGAAAGGGTTTTGGCCGGTGAATCAGAGCATTTTCGCCTCGACCTGAACCGGCTGGGATCCGTAGCCGACTATGTGATCACCACAATGCGGGCCCATTATCCCAACGGGGAAATTCCCTTCCACAGCCGCTGGCAACATTTTCAGGTGGGATCCGGGGAGCGCCTAACCCGTCTGGAAAATCGACTTAAAGACATGGATCCGCTGGAGCGGCTGCGATGCAAGTGGGATCTGGCCATCGTCAGCGTGTTGCTGGACGCAGGCGCAGGCTCTGCCTGGAAGTACTGGGATCCAGAAAGTCAGACGGTGGTGGGTCGTTCCGAAGGTTTGGCCTTGGCCAGTTTCGACTGGTTCTGGCGAGGTGGGTTTTCCAGCGATCCCCAACAGCCTCTGCAAGTGGATGCGGCGGCCCTGGAGCGGATCACCTCGACGGATTTGGCAGCAGCTTTTCAGGTGGGGCCGGAAAATCCTTTACTGGGACTGGAAGGACGCTGGCAACTGCTGCAAAGGTTGGCACAAGCTTTGTGGGCTCAACCTCATTACTTTGGATCCGGTCACAATCTTCCCCGTCCTGGCCGGTTGTGGGACGCCATCCAGCCTGAGGATCCCAGCGGTGGGATCGAGGCAGCACAGGTCTTCCAGGCAGTTCAGAGGGGGTTTAGCTCCATTTGGCCTGGGCGAGTCTCGCTGGCCGGGATCCCTCTGGGGGATGTCTGGCCCTATCCCCACCTGCCCCAAACGGAGCCGGGGAGCCATTGGGTGCCTTTTCACAAGTTGTCCCAATGGATGACCTATTCCCTGCTGGAGCCGTTGCAGCAGGAGGGGATCCCAATCGGGGGTTTGGATGAGCTGACGGGTTTGGCGGAGTATCGCAACGGGGGGCTGTTTGTGGATTTGGGGGTGATCCAGCTCAAGCAGCCGGAGATTGGTCAGCAACCGTATCCTCCAGATTCGACAGTGATTGTGGAGTGGCGGGCCCTGACGGCGATTTTGCTGGATCAAGTTGCCTCCTTAATCCGGGAAAGACTGGGTTGCTCTGCCCAAGAGTTGCCCCTGGTGAAGATACTGCAAGGGGGAACCTGGACGGCAGGACGGCAAATAGCGGCCCAGCTTAGGCCAGATGCTTCTCCTCCCATCCAACTGCTCAGCGATGGCACGGTTTTTTAGGGATCCCCTTTCGAGATTCTTAAGAAGTTCTGTAATAATCTCAGGGCCAAATCAGGACGGGATCCCCAGTGCAGATGCAGGTACGAAGCGTGAAGACGCTCGGTGGCCCATCCTTCCTGTTGAAGCTGGGCGGGGGATCCCCAGCTGTAGATTGGGCTGGGGGAGATGGGGGTGCTGCGGGAGCGGTGAAATTCATGCCCGCGCAGGCGATCCCCAGCTGGCGCCAGCAGGGTTGGGCGCAAAACGGCAGCTGCGCGGTAGCCCAAACACAGCCGGTTGGCCATGTCTACTGTGATGGGCAACAGCCCGGCCATCGGGTAGGTCTTTCCCTGAAAATCGGTAAGGGATTGGCCCAGCACCATCAGTCCGCCACACTCGGCGTAGAGGGGTGGGTGGGCGGGCGGGGGAGGTTGTTGGTTAATTCTCTCAGATAGAGGTGCTGCAAACAATTCCGGGAACCCTCCCCCCAGCAGCACGCCATCGCAGGGCTCCGGTGGCCATAGTCCCACCTGGAGGGGGGAATACTCCAGCAGCTCGGCTCCACAGGCCCGCAACAGATCCAAGTTGTCGGCGTAGTAGAAGTTAAAGGCGTGGTCTTGGGCCACCGCCACCCGTACCTGTTCGCAGCGGCGGGGCGGAGTCCTTTCGGTGAGAGGGGGGATCCCTGGCCACAGCTCTCCTACCGCTGGAGGAAGCCTCCGAATGAGGGGCAATAGGCTATCCCAATTGACGTGTTGCTCGGCCAGCTCGGCCCAGGCAGCTTGCCAGTGGGGGAAGTGATCCAGTTCTGAGACAGGCACCAACCCCAGGTGTCGGCTGGGCAACCGCAAATCCTCCCGCCGGGGAAACTGGCCCAAGACTGGGATCCCCGCTGCAGCCGCTGCCTGCTGCAAGATTTGTCCATGCCGCTCCGAGGCCACCCGGTTGAAAATCACCCCGGCAATGGAGAGGCGGGGATCCCAGCGGCTCAAGCCGTAGAGCAAAGCGGCCACCGTCGTTCCCATGCCGCTGCCATCGATCACCAGCACCACAGGGATCCCGAGCAGGCGGGCCACATGGGCGCTGCTGGCAAAAAAAGGCTCCGTTCCGCCCTCGGGGAGGGGCAGGGATCCCGGCGCTCGTCCATCGAAGAGGCCCATTACCCCCTCCACAATGGCTCCATCCTTGCCCTGGCAATGGTGGCGAAAGCAGCGCTGCACAAAGTCCTCGTCGGTCAAGAAGGGATCCAAAGTGCGACAGGGGATCCCGCTCACCGCCGTGTGAAACAGAGGATCAATGTAATCCGGCCCCACCTTGAAAGGTTGGATGCGCAGGCCCCGTCGCCTCAGAGCGGCCAACAGAGCCAGAGTGATGGTGGTTTTGCCGCTGCCGCTTGCTGCCGCCGCCAGCAGAATGGCCATCTTTCCTGCCCAAGGGTTAGAACTCGATGCCGATTTGCGCCTTGATCCCCTGGTCACGGAAGGGATGCTTGACCAAAGTCATCTCCGTCACCAGATCGGCTCGGTCGATCAACGCTGCCGGCGCGCCCCGCCCCGTCAAGATCAGGTGAACCCGCTCCGGTTTCTCCGCTAGCCCGGCCAACACCTCGTCCGGCGAGAGATATCCCAACTTGAGGGCGACATTGATCTCATCCAGAAGCACCAACTGAAACTCCCCGCTGGTGAACAGCTCCCGCCCCTTTTCCCAGGCCGCCTGTGCATGGGCGATGTCTCGCTCCCGGTCTTGGGTTTCCCAGGTAAAGCCCTCTCCCATGGCGTAAAAAGCTATTTTCCCCAGGCCCAGCTCTGGATGCTCGGCCAATTTCCGCAATAGCTTGGCTTCTCCTGGATCCC
>NZ_JANSHW010000121.1:0-1719 GCF_047461815.1 Synechococcus sp. R6-10 | reverse complement strand
CCCCCTTGACAGAAGTAGCAGGCTTGTACCTGAGGGGCGAACCCCGCCAACGCCAGGAGGTGGTACAACCCGTGGGTGAGCAAGGGCAAAACGGCCCGTTCCGAAGCAGCCCGCTCGATGCGTTCCAAGTGTTCGACCAACACCACAAACAGCTCTTCCTGAGCTTGATCGGGCAAGGCCAACTGCAGAGCCACCTCCGCCAAGTACTGCGCTGCCGTGAGATGGGCTAAGCTGCGGCTGAGGCGGGGAAAAGTCTGCAGGGTTTCCGCTTGGACGATGCGCTGTAGACGCTGGGAAGTCTCTGTTTGGGCAGACCAGCGCCCCCGCACAATCAGCAAGTCGTTGATGACAAAAGGCTCCATCCGCCCGCCCAGCTTGGAAGGCTGCTTACGGGATCCCTTGGCCACAGCCCGGATCAACCCTTGCTCGCGAGTCAAGATGGTAACAATCCGATCCGACTCTCCCAGGGGGATCCCTTTGAGATTGATGCCCGTAACCCGGTAGGTGCGGCCACTCATGGGGTTCCTCTGGCTTTCAGCTCTTGCATCAGCTCCAGCCCCCAAGAGGTGCCAATACGGCTGGCCCCCGCCTGGATCATGGCCTCTGCTTGAGCCACTGTGCGAATGCCGCCCGACGCTTTCACCCCCACTTTACCGCGGCTGAGTTGCCACAACAGTTGCACATCTGCCAGCGTCGCCCCCCCCATCCAGCCAGTGGAGGTCATCAAAAAAGCCGCCCCCGCATCGATACAAATCTCCCCGGCCAGCTTTTTCTCCTCCTCGGTCAGCAGAGCCGTTTCCAAAATGGCCTTGACGCAAACCCCCGTTTCTTCCACCAGTTGGGCAATCTCGGCATGGAGGCGATCCAGCTCTCCCGCCTTGAGCCAAGCCAAGTTGATGCGGACATCCAGCTCCCGGCACCCCTGCTCCACCGCCAGTTGGGCCTCGTAAAGCTTGGCCTCTGCAGTGGTTGTGCCCAGGGGAAACCCCACCACCGTGCTCACCTTGACCGGGGATCCGTGCAGCCGCTCCACCACCCGCGGCACGTAGCAAGGAGGAACACAAAAAGTGGGGAAGCCATAGCGCAAGGCAATCTCACACCCCTGGTCAATCTGTTCTGGAGTAACCATCGGCAACAGCAGAGTATGGTCGATGTACTCCGCCAAGTTGATCGAGCTATCCGCTATGCCCTTGCGCTCCAGAGAGAGCATTGGTGGATCCCCCAGCACCCATCTTTACTCTAGCTTCAGCTTTCACCTGCAGGGATCCGCAAAGAGGGCTGAGCCTTGCCAACTCAGCAGGGCGACACCTCGACCCCTCCATTCCCCAGGCACAGCTCACCCATGCTGCTGCCCACTTGCGAGCCTCGATTGACTCGCGGCTAGGTTAAGGGAACGGGGGAGGATGATTGGGTTGCCCTCAGGCACAAATGCGGGGCAAAGGGGCGGGTGCCGAGGTCACCTGCAGCAATCGGGGAATACGGCTGCTGTCGTAGATGCGAAATTCTTTTTCCAAGATGGCTTTTTCGTCGCGCACCGCCTGGTTCAATACGATGGATCCCTCTGGATCGGAGACGGAACGGTGAAAAGTGCCGGGAGGAATGCGCAAAATGCCTCGGTTCGCTTCCAGGCGCACAATATGGAAGGGATCCCTCCAGCTAAAATTCACCAGGTAAAACGTCCGTCCGCCCCATAGAGCCAGTAGGTTGTCCTCTTGGTGT
>NZ_JANSHW010000120.1:0-3871 GCF_047461815.1 Synechococcus sp. R6-10 | reverse complement strand
TCATCAAAGCGCATTCCTCCCGGCACTGACCCTACGGGTACAGTGCGGGGCTCCTGCGATTTCTAGCTGAGGGTCAATACCAGAGCCCCCAGATGATAGGGCCACTGTATGCTTTGTCGAGATGCTTTGTCGAGCTATTTTGCCGGTCAGCACCCAGGAGAGAACCAGAGCCAAGATAGCGTGGATCCCTGGAAAAACCGAATCACCGCCCGGTAAACCTGCCAGAGCATAGAAAGAAGGGATCCCGGCTGGGAGAAAGTTGCTCAGGTTACCAGCAGCACCTAACCTGCCTCCATCTGGACGGTCAAGGCAAGTGCAATTGTCGGCTAATCCGCACCATCGGCCCCAGTCCCAGTCCCGTTGGGTTCAAAGCCTGCATCTCAAACAAGGCCAGAATGTGGCGCACTTGCAGCTCTGGGCGCGTAGAATTCACCCCCATCGCCACCACCAAGCCGCAATAGCCACCCGTATCCTGGCAACGCCGCTCCCAGCGCTTGCGAGCCATGGAGTGAACGGGATCATCTTCGGGAAACTCTCCAAACAGGTGCAGATCGCGATTGCCCGTTTGCACAATCTCCAAGTCGTAGCGATCGCCATCGAAGGGATCCACCCCTGTGTTGAAACAAACGCCTTGCGGCCCACCTTCCCCACGCAAATTCTCGATGAGCTGCTTTGCTTTTGATCGAGAGGTGCGCACAATCACCACCGGCAGCCCTTCTCCATTTTTCACCAGCTTGCTTTGGGGGAGGGGATGCCATTGCCCCGTGCGCCGCAGCATTTCCACCGTTGTCCACGGCAAGACCCCCAGACCTATCTGCGCCCCTTCCGGCACCAAATCATCCCGCAGCAGGGTTTGTGCAGGTTCTTCCGCCTCCCCTTCCAGCTCCAGCAGCTCTTCGGCCACGTCCGGCAGGGTGCGCACCTGCACCGAAAGGGTTGTCCCCTTCTCTTGGGGATTGGGAATGCGGTACCGACCTTGATAGGAGCGAAAGTCATCTTCCAGCTTGCGGTGGTACTGCTTGAAGAAGCGATGCAAGGCTTCCAGGGCCACCGATAAGGCCGCCGCCTCATCCTCCTGCAAAGTCACGCGCAAGCCTTCCAGGGGGTGAATGGTGCCGAAGTTCGGCTCAATTTCCTCGGGATCCAACTCTGCCAAGTCCAGATCCGGCAGTTCGTTAAGTTCAGGATTGCCAGCTTGGAAGGTGAGATAGAGACAATCTTGCCTGAGGAAGGCTTCCTCCATCTCTTCGGGAGTATCCGGCTGGGCCGCATCCTGGCGAAACTGTTTAAGAGAGGGCAGCGAGCGATAAAAAAGCACCCCATACTCCATGCCCAACCGCCCCATCACCGAGACATAAAGGGTTTGGATGTCCCAGTGATCTAGGTCGATGGCCAAGATTTGGTGATCCTCTAGGTAATCCCAGGGAGCATCTCGCCAGAGGGTAAGGGCTTTGCCGGCCAGCAACTCAACATAGTGTTCCGGCAGAGGGGGAGGGATCCGCTCGTTGGCCTCTTCAAAGCTCTGCAGGATCTCGTCGATCAGAGGCAATTCCGGCTGGCATTCCACCTTGATGTCCAGCTCGTGCAGGATGCCGCGCAAGAAAAATTGCACCTCTCGATCCCGCACGATGATCTTCTGGGGACGAGCAGGTGGGGCAGCATGGGGCCGCTCCATAGCCATGATCAAGGTTCGCACCATCGGCTCAAAGCCAGAATCGGCGGGCACCACCTCCATGGCCCGTACCACGCCCTGAACGCCATCTACCCAAAGAATGCACTCCCCTTCCGTTTGGGATCCCATGGGTGGCGATCCTGAGAGCTTGTGGCGATCCCCTTCCCACACCGAGGGCACCTGGGGCAGCTTTTGCAATCGACGAACCGTAGCGGCTGGGAGACCGGACATAGACATCCAAGGAGAATCAGGAGAACAACCCAATCGGCTGAGTAGGTATGCCAAACTGAGCAGGGATCGGCCTTGGCCTTTTGCCGGTAAGGCCCAGGGATCCCGCTAATGCCAATCTAACCACCAGTGTAGAAGCTGAGTTCGGCTTCAGCGAGAGGAGACAGCAGAGCCAAGTTCCATGGCACCAGAAGCTGATGGTCAGATTCGAACTGACGACCGCTCGATTACAAGTCGAGTGCTCTACCAACTGAGCTACACCAGCAATTTCTGCTCACCGATTCTAGCATTTGTCCCCTGCGAACTGAGGCTCGCAGGGAAGGACGCCCAGCCGACTTCACGAGTCAGCTACTGCCGATCCACTGCCGGGCGAGCAATGGGAGCCAGGTAGATCACCAAAGCCCCTGCCAGAAACCCCAAGACGTTGCGCAACACCGGGATCCAATCCTGCGTGCGTGTGACCACCGGCCCGATACCGAAGGCCCCGAACAGAATGAACCACAGGGGAGAAATGAGCAAGGCCCAACGCCAGTTAAACAGCTCCTCCGCATGGCGGGGCTTGCCGGCAAACCCGAAGACAATCCCGCCCAAAATCGAGGTCACCAGCGTTAGGATCCACTGCTCCTGAGGCAGGCCGGGCACCACGCGGCAGCCTCCCTGATGAAAGCAGCGATCCAAAACATCCACGGTCTCCAGGATGGCGCGGTGGGTGCCGTGCTCCCGCACATAGAATTGGTTGCCAAAGCGAGATTGCAGCTCAATCCAAAAGGTACGTGGCAAGATCTCGCGCACAGCATCCCCTACATTAAACGCCAGCAAGTTGCCCCCCCTGGGATCCGCCACCATCAGAACGCTGCGCTCATTCAAGCCCCAGTACTCTTTCACCTGACGGCCTGGAGTTTGATCAAACTGAGTCAGCACCCGCAGCTTCCAGCCGGTGTCTTGCTCTAACTTGTTCAGATGCTGGGCCAGTTGAGCTTCCTGATTGCTGGTCAACTGATCCGCCAAGTCCAAGACCGGCACGGGCGGCTGAGGCAGCTCCATCGGCACCACCGGCAGGGCAGGTTGCGCCCAGGTCAGGGATCCCCCGCCCACCGCAATCAACAGCCCAAGGCAAAAGCCCACTCCAACGCGGAGTATCCGCTGCCACTCGATGCTCATGCTGATCCCTCTCCTAGCTTTGACGCTGAGATACTGAGAAATGATGTTAAGAAATGTTTCAATTTCTTATAGATCTATCATGCACCGGAACAAGACGTTTGGCCAGAGGGATCCCGGGGAAGGAGCGGTGACAGGGGCAGTGCCTATATCAAGCTGGGGCTGAAGGTGCCGGCAGGGTCAAATTGCTGCTTCAGCTTGCGCATTAGGCTGGCAACCGGGCCAAAGTCATGGGCAAGAGCCTTCTTCAGAGCCGGCGGCGCCTCCAGAAGCAGGAGAAATCCGCCCGCAGACTTGAGGTAGCGCTGCAGTTGCATCAGGGATCCCACTTCTGGCTGAACCAGCCAAGCCCGCCCTAGCCCACAGCCTCGGTGCAGTTGCACCTGAGCCCCAGGGAATAGGGTTTGAAACTGCTCCAATGTTGCCAGGCTCTGATTGGGCAGGCACCCGAACTTGGCCAGCACCGCCCCTGAGCCGGGTTGAGGCAGGGGCAGAGAGTCGGGATTCACTTCCTGCAAAGTCAGCCCTGCAGGGGCCAGCCGCCGCGTTTGGGCCATCTGCTGGGCAATCGCCCGCTCCGAGCCGTGAAAGCTGAGCCAAACTTGGGATCCCTCTGCCCTTAGCCAGAGATCCACCCCCACAGGGTTAACCGGGCCGGTCAGCACCTGCCGACACAAAACCTCCAGCTCCGGCAGGGATCCTGTAGCCAGCAAAGTAGACTGAGCTGCCGGCAAGGGGTAAAGCCGTAGGCTCACCTGGGTCAAAATTCCTAGGCTGCCCAAGGATCCGGTGAACAACTTCATCAGGTCATAG
>NZ_JANSHW010000119.1:0-7210 GCF_047461815.1 Synechococcus sp. R6-10 | reverse complement strand
GCCTTGATGAGAACAGGGCCATCGGGCTTGAGGGCGAGGCAGAGGGTGCAATGGTTAACGTAGCGTTTGTGCATAGCCTGGGATCCTTCACACCAGAACAGGAGCTTTTGGTTGAGGGGCTTGGGGCGGCAAGCAGTCTGTCCAGTTTGTCAACCGATAGGGGTGGAAAACGCTGACCGTATCGCCAACCGTTGTAGAGTCCATGAAGACCATCGGGATCCCTCCTGACATGAAATAGGGCTAGCGGCGGGGGCCGACCGATTGCCGTTGAGAGGCCGTTGTTAATTTGGCAACCAGGGCTTCCACCCAGTCTTGGCGCAAAGCGGCAGCCTGCTCCGGGCTGAGCGGCTGTCGGGATCCGGCCACCAGCTCTTGAAGGTAGGCCAGCAGCCGTCTTGGATCCCCTTCCGAGTCGAACCAATAGATTGCCGAGATCTGCAGGCGGACAACCCCCAAGCCACGGGAGCGCCCCCCTCCCAGGGGGATCTGTTCCGTTTCCAATTGGTGCAGGCCAATGGCCAAGAGGCCCAGTTCCCATTCCTCGGCATTTTCGACGACGGCATGAAACCGGAAGGGGGTGCTGGCAGGCACCACTTGCAAGTCGTACAGCTTGCCATCTGCCGCCGTTTCCGTATCCCGATCGATGGCCACGCCATCCCGCTCTTGGTACTGGCCAAACCAGGCTTCCGGCACCACGGGCAAATCTCGGATCTGCACCTTGCCGGCCAACCAAGGGGATCCAAACACCTGCGAGACCCAGTCGGTGGCCTCAATGAGCTTTTGAGTCAGAGCCGCATCGTCCCCTTTGTAGTCATTTTTAATTTGGTTGATGATCTGAAATTGCTCGCTGCTGGTCAATTCGCCGGGATCCCTGGCCAGCTCTGGGTTGATGCCCCGCAAGAAACTTTCCAGGCGAGAGCGCATCGCCCCCTTCAAACTGGAGCCGGGAATGAGCGGACAGCCCAGCGCATCCTTGAGAACCGGCAAATCCGAGCCGATGGGTTCGGTGGAGCGGCCCACCCCGATGTGCAGAGCGGTCACGGTGGTGAGGGTGCCGGTGATTTCCAAGCGGTTTTTGAAAACGTCGAACATTGTTCCCTCAAATGGCTGCTCAAGTTAAGGCTTGTACTGCAGAGGTTTGCCATTCCCGAAGCGAGACGGAGCCCTTAATAAAACTCAAGAGGATCCCTAGGATCTGAGCAATTTCTGAGATAAAGTACTCCCTGTCATCGATAAAGAGTTGGTCACCCTCGAGTTTTGCAAATCGCCAGTTGGTTCCTGAGGTTACTGCTCCATAGACACTGTCTACTTGAGAATTGGAGTTCTTGTTAAAGACCTGTGCCCCCACCATACCGGCAACGCACTGGCCCAGACCCCCGATCAAGTCTTCTTTTTTGGCCTCAACGATAATCACCACCGGATCTTGAATGTAGAGTTGGAGAGGGGATAGGCAAATGATGTAGTCGCATAGGCCCACCAACCCCCTCTCGGGATCCACGTTGAATTCCTTGCCGGAAAACAGCGAGATTTGATCCCGACATAGGTACTTCACCTCTCCCAGCACAGGGGCGATGATAAACTCGGAGCGGGCTTTTTCGCTGTTGACCGAGGTGGCCAAGCCGAGATAGCGATCTAGGGTTATTTTCAAGTAATCGGAGCACTCAGTCGGTGGAACCTCTGCAAACAGGCCATGGATGATTCTTGACCTGAGCTGAAAGGTCGAAATGGCTCTCTCAAGGGTAAAACTGCTGTAGGTCACGGTCTAGGATCCTCCTCCCTCTCGCTTGTACTTGAGGTAGCGGGCCCCATAGCCCAGGTAGCGCCGAATCAAGTCAATTTTGATCTCGTTGACTTTGGGGGATGCTCTTTCAATTCCGGCTTCCCTGGCGATGGCTATAGCCCTTTGATGAATCCAGTTGTCGATGTCTTTGATGATGGCTTCTGCCAAAGAGTCTTTGCCCCGCCCCCACTTGTCACCGCGCCCCACCTGGTAGCGCAAAAAGTTCTTGATCACCTCTGAGCTTTCGGTGGAAGCTGCCACGTGCAATAGGTTGCGATATTGGGCCTCTTCCAATCTGTTGAGACCTCTGAAGTTATCCAAGGCGGCTTGAATTCTGGCGACCAGATCATCTTCGGCCAGCCGGATTTGCCGTTGGATCTTGAGCTCTTGTTCCGATGTGATCTCGCTGGTGGCGAAGGTCATAGCGGGTTCTCCCAGAAATGATGATGGAACGGACTGCAAACTTCGATTTGGCCGAATCCTTCAGCAGTGCGTTCGCCAATCCCCCAGTATTCCATCTCCGCCAAAATCGGGATCCAACGCTCCAGTTGCGTGGTGCTCAGCAGAAAGACGCTGCCCTGCGTGGTTACCAATTCTACATCTTTGAACAGACCCCAGGCAGCGTTCCAGCCGGAGACATAGGCGTAGCTGCTGAAGGCCAGCTCCAAAGCCAGGGATCCATCTTCGCAGTTGGCCTCTTCCTGGAGCATCTGGGGGGTGAGCACGGTGGTGCGTTGCCAGCGCTCTTTGAGAATGGCCCCCGACTGCAGCCCAATGGAGAAATACTGCCGCTCCGGCGGAAGGGGCTGCCAGGGATCCCCGAACACCTGCCATTGTTGCCAGCGCTGCCGCAGCTTTTGGTTGAAGGCTTCCACCCGCTGGGCCAGGGAAGGCCGGGGAGCAGCCAGACGCCGAGCCGTGACGTTGACCCGGCCCAATCCCCGCGACACCCCTCCTCCCAAGCGCAGCAGGTGGCCGTGGGCGTTGAGGTAGCGGGTGAGGGTCTCGGCCAGCTCGGGATCCCGCAGGTAGATGTAGCCGCTGAAAAGGGAGCGCTCCAGATGCCCATTGGGGCGGGCTTTGCCCTCGTTCATCACCTCTAGGCTGTAGAGGATTTGGTCGGCAGCAGTGGCGCGGCGACGGTTGATCCCCACCCGCGTGAGCAGGCGTTTGGACACAGCAGCTCGTTCGTAGCGGGGCCCCAGGTCAGACTCCTGCTGGCTGTAGAACCCCCCGAAGGGCTCCACTCTTCCCCCGGAACCGTCCGGCTCTGTGGGATCGAACGGGATCCCCAGCCGCTGTGAGCAGAAGCGATCCAGGAGCGTGTCGAACACCCCCGTTTTGCCCGCCTCTGAGCGGAAGCCGGGATTGTTTTTCGAGCTGAAGGCCGTGGCCGGCAAGACCTTGCTGCCGGATCCCGGATAGGCGTGGGTAAACACAGCAGGCCGAGCTGCCGTAAACAGGGCGGCCAAATCTCCTTCCAGCGCCTCGGCAGGGCGATGTTGGGTTTGGCTGAGCATGAGGTCGGCCAGAGCACCGCGAATCACGCTGCCGGGAATGTAATCCTGGGCCTCGCTGATGGAGCCGCCCGGCTTTTGCCGACCGATGGCCAAGGGAGACTGAGCCGTTAGGGTGAGTTGAATGGCTTCCATCAGCTCCCTCCCTGGGCCAAGAAAGCCCAATCGGCTGCGGTGGGCTGGAGAGCCTGCAGGGATCCAGGATCCCAGTGCAGCCAGCCCAAACCTGCGGATTTGCTGCCCCCCAGCGCGATCAGGTGGTGCAGGGCCGCCAACAGGAGAGTTTTGCCCCAGGAAGGGCAATCGGGCAAAAGCTGCAGGGATCCGGAAAAAGTCAGCTCAGCCGCGGGAGAGGTCTCAATGAGGTAGAGCCGCTGATCCTCGGCGGTGCGGCGGCGGCGGTTGAGGGTGACCCCAGGGCGAAGGGTTGGTTCCAGAGCTGCTGGCGGCACCTCGCAGACGAGATCCTCCACCCACAGGCGGGCAGGCAGGGCCGGATTGCCGAATATCTGGCAGACCAGACAATGGAATCCGGCGTAGCCCTCCACCTGGTATTCGGGGCGGTGGAAATTTCCTGCGCTGCCCTCCCGCTGCGGACACATGCGCTCTGGGTCGGGAGAGCGGCAAATGGCCCAGCCCAGGCCACGGGCCAGTTTCTCGCACTCGTGGCGCAGCCGCCCCTTCAGTTGGGAGCCGGGAATGATCAGCCTGCCAAAGGCATCTTTGAGCAGGGGTTTATCCGCCAGGGAGCCGCTGGAGCCGCCGGCTCCCACTGCCAGGGCAGAGGCGAGGGTGGCCCTCAAAGGGATAGAGGTGATCGTTCGCCCCGCTTGGGGCAGCTCTGCCAGTCTCACCATCACTCCACCTCCGCCAGAACGGGCCGACCCTCGGCCTGGGGCTGTTTTTGCACAAAGGCGTACAAATCCACCAGATCCCGCCAGATGGTTTCATAGGTTGGCGTTGACGAGGATACCTGTGGCTCAACATACATCCAGGGGGGAAGGTGGCCGTCGTTGGTTTTGGCCTTGCACCAGGTGCGCTCAAAAGCCTCCATCAGCGGCTGCCCCTTTTTGCCCAGGCGGCTGCGGAAATAGAGATAGTTGAGGGTGGCGGTGCGTTTGCCTTTTTCCAAGAAGCTGCGAATCTGATAAAGCTGGGAGCGAGGAAAATTGGCCTCCTGCAGGGCTTGTACCGTTCTCAGCAACCCGTGGATTTCCGGGACGGTATAGGGGCCGGCGTAGAGCTTGAGGGTGTGGCTGTTCTGGCGGATCTCCAGAGCTTCCCGACGAAAATCCTGGATGCTGGAGACAACCAGGGCGACCGACTTCAACGAGAGAAAGTCGATGGTGGCCACAGAGCAGTCCTTGTCTTTGGGCTTCAGCTTTTTCGCGTAGCTCTTGGCGGATTTCAACAGTTGTTCGGTGAGCTTTTCGGCGTAGTAAATGGGGGTGTCTTCCGAGGCGATCAGCACCCCCACCGAGGCGGAGAGCCGACAGAGCTTCCGATCTGCCGCCGGGTAGCGGTGAGGCACCTTGCCGGAAGATTGAGCTGCATAGGTTGCCGAGGTGTCCAGCAGGAGCTGCTCAAACTGCTCACAGAAGGTGGCGGCAATTTCCAGGGCTTTGTGGGCAGGCACCACCACCAACACATCGTCTCCGCCGATGGTCAGGATCTCGAAGGGGTGGATCCACTCGCCGTTGCGGTCTCTGCCGGTTTCCGGATCTGGGGATAGGCCGTGCAGCCGATGGGCCTGCAGGTGCTGGGCGAGGGCGTGGTAAACGGCTTTTTCCGTTGCCTCGGAAACATCCCGGCTAAATTGTCGGTAGGCTTCTGGGGTTTGGATCTGCTGCACATAGCCCCCCATGTCGTTGCCATCGGCGTAAAGGTAAGCCACAAAGCCCTGGCTGCCCAGGCTGGCGTTGGCCACTTCCCGTAGAGATTGGGCCTCGCCGATCCCCTGGACAGATCCCTGATGGGGCTGCAAATAGCGCTCCCGGTAGGGCTCGCCGGCGGGAGAGTTGAGAAAGCGGGCAAATCGCGTTACCCAGCTTTCCACAAAGCCGGGATCCCAGGTGGGGAACTTGCGGAACCACCCTTGCTTGCCTGTTTCAATGCGCTTGGCCTGGCGACCCACCAGGGCTTTGCGAGCGGTGGCTTCCGAGAGCCAGGGCTGATCGACCAGGTCGGCTTTGGCGATGGCAGGGCGACGGTCGGTGCTGTCGCGGCGCAGGTAGGGATGGGTTTCAAAAAAGGCGGGATGGGCGCGGCTGGGGCGACCGGGATCCGGATTGCCGTTGCGGCGGTGGTTGAAGCGGGCGGCCAGGTAACCCACCAACTCGTTGAAACTTTTGCGGTCTTGAAATCTGGCTTCGCTGCCATCCCCAAAATAGGCTCTCACCAGGGGATGGGTTTTGTGTTGCGCCAGCCAATCCAGCCAGGGGGTGCGTTCGATGGGATCCCGCAACAGGCCGTAGCGCAGTTCCAGCAGCCGAAAGGCGGATCCCACGGCGCAGGCGTTAGCGGTGAGGGTTTCTTCGGTGTAGCGCCGCTCGATGGCCTCACAGAGATCGTCCACATGGGCCGCCGGGCAAAAGGCCAGGAGATTGCCCCCGGTGGAGTAGATGATGAGCTCCGGGATCAGGGCTTGCGCCAAAGCCGGGTAGTGCTGCTGCAGCCAAGGCCGGATCTGCTCGGCCACATAGGCCCTCAGCTCTGCTTGAGACTCTTTCCCCAAACCTTCCCATCCCAGGTAGGTTTGCTCGGGATCCCCGAAAAAGGCGGGCAGATCCACCAGGTTAATGCGATCCAACAAAGCGGAGGCCCCGCGGATTTCCGACAGCTTGGCCGACTCGAAGACATAGCTCTTGATCTTGGTGGCCCCCCCGTAAACCAAGCCGATGCGGGTTGTCTGCTGCCACAGCTCCGGGTAGCGGGATTGCAGCTCCGCCGGGGTTCTGGGAAAGGTCTTCGCCGCCATGCTCTCCTGAAATTGGCGCACCTGAGCCAAAATGGGCCGTAGCTCTTCTGGGATCCCGGCCTCGTTGTCGGCGCGAACGGCGGCCCGCATCTGCTGCAAGGTCTCCAGGGCAAACTGGGGATCCCGCTGTTCTCCCCACGCCAGGCACCAGGCCAAGGCAACAGGAACGGGAGAGGGAGCAGAAGTAGGGGTCATGAGCAGCACCTGCGAAATGCGAAAAAGGAAGACAAGTCTTGGACAGGGCTTCCATCGGCTGCGACGGACAGATCCCTAAGGGCTGGGGGCAATTGGCCTCGATTTTTAATCCTTCGCGGAAGACCAAAGCCCTTCAAAAAAGGGTTTGCCGGTTGGGTGGGTAACCAATCGAATCAAGCCGAGAGATGCCATTGAGGTTACCGATTGTTTCAGCCATATCCGATAAACGCTCTCGCCTCATGGTTTTCAGTCCTCTAGCTTGCTAGCAGTATAGATCGAGTGCGATGGGTTGCAGACGATTTCAAGGCTTTCTTCAGATTGTGAGATTTTTTCTGCCTGTACAACGGGCAATTCGAGAGTAAACCCAATAAGAAGGGATCCCTTCTAAAATTTTCTCAATGGAAAGTTGGGTTTTGTGTTGATTGTTGCTGTGGACTGGGAATGGGCTGTGCCTATGCTGAGTTTCTCAGAGCCATCTGCTGATAGAGAAGCGAACGGCAAGTGGCCGACGGGATCCGAGTTGGTGGGGATCACCTTGGAAGTTCAGGCTCCTCGGTCTTACCTGCTGGATCCCCACTATGCCAAAGGGCTGCACGCCTGGTTCTTGAGCCAGGTGCAAGAGACAGACCCGCAGCTATCGGCCTATTTGCACGATGGAGAATCGGAGAAACCTTTTACCCTCTCCCGGCTGATGGGGCCGTTCCGCGAGCAGGGGGGGCGACCGCTGATCCCGCCTCATCT
>NZ_JANSHW010000118.1:0-4951 GCF_047461815.1 Synechococcus sp. R6-10 | reverse complement strand
CCACGTCCAGCACCGCCTGCGGCACCTGCACCACCCAGTCCCGACCCTCCGGCAAAACCTGCAGCTGCCCTCTTCCGGCAATCTCTCCCCCAAGACTTTCCCAGCTGGCCTCCGCCCGCGGTTGGGATCCCGTCAGCGTCACCTGCACTTGCGCGGAAACCGGCCCCACCCAAGGAAGAGCGCCCCGGCGCGGCAAGTCTCCCCCGTAGAAAGCCAGCACCTGCTCCGCATCCATCCCCGTCACCTGCAGTTGGAACTGGCCCGCCAAGCCAGCAGCCCATTGCAATTGGCCGGATCCCTGAATGCGACCCCCCGCCGCCCTTAGGTGGATTGCCTCAAAAGTCAAGGTTTGATCCGCAAAGTGGAAGCCAAAGGCATACTCCGACACCGGCAGGCGATCCACCCGCCCCGGCGAAAGCCCCCGCAACTGTCCCCGGATCTGCGGCTGATCCAAGGCTCCAGTGACCGCTACGGATCCCCCTACCACCCCCTCCACCGCCACCGGCAGGCCAAAGGCAAACGTCTCTTGGATCTGCTGCAGGCGGGCCGGCGCTACTTCCGCCTGCAAACCAAACCCCTGTCCTTGCTCCCAGACCACCGGGCCTTTTAGCTCGGCAAAGGAAAGCTGACCAAAGCGACCGCTCACCCCCTCCAGCTCCAACCCCTGCAAGGTAAAGCGAACGGAGCCCTTCACCTCTTCAAAAGGATGGGGCAACCTCTCCAGATCCAGCCGAGCCTGTTGAACCTGGGCCTGCCCCGTCAACTCCAGCGGTTGATCCCGCCGCCAGAGCACCTGGAGATCCAAGCCAGTTTCCCCCTGCACCTCCGCAAAAGGGGCCGCCGGCACCACACTGGGCAAGAGATCCAAAGGCAGACGAGCCGCAGAAAGCGTCACCGAACCGGAAGCCTGGGCAAAATCCGCCACCCCCCTGAGCTGCAGGGGGTACCCCCCCTCCCCCTCCCGAGGGAGCAACCGTGCCGTCGCCTGGAAACTGGCCCGCCCCCCGAAAAGATCCTCCTCTCCTGGCGGGGCATTGTGAGTCAGCCACACCTGCACCTGGCCCTGCAGCCGATCAAACTGGCGTCGCTCCCCCACCAAAGGGATGGCCGTCAGGGATCCCTGGCGCAAGCGAATATTCAGCCCCTGGAAAGGCAGGGATCCCTCCCCTTCGGGCAGTTGAAACTGCACATCCGCCCAGCCGCGATCCAGCGTTTCCATCAGCAGCAGTTGCGGCTGGTTTAGGGTAACATTCAGCACCCACTGACCCGTCTGCAGCCAAGTCCAGAAATCAGGGCTGAGGTCGATGGAGCCGATACTGGCCAGATGTTCAACGCGGCTTTCTCCCAAGCTCACCTGCCAGGGGGCCAGAAACCTCACCTCCCCCAATTCCACGCGCCGGCGCATCGCTTGCGAGAGGGTTGCTTCCACCTGCGGCAGCACGTGATCTTGAAGGTAGATCCCTGTTCCCCAGGCGGCACCAAAGGCGGCAGCCGTCAAGCCCAAACCCACCCCAGCTAGAGTGATGGGGGAAAGGTTGAATCGTTGCTGCTGCATCTTTGGATCTTGGTGATCCTCTCCCAACCGCCTACCCCTTAAAAACCTGACAGGCTCCCAAAAGCCGTTCGTGCACTGCGGGCCGACCTTGCCGGCACAGTTGCCCCCATCCTACCCAAGGACTCCTGGCTTGCCACGAGGGAACAGAAAGAAGAAATCCCTGCTCCCAGGCGTAATTCCCCCAAAGGCCCAGCGGAAAAATACCGTCTCCCGCGGAGAACGGGGATGCTAAGCTATCTCCACACCCGAGATTGAACCCACCCTGGGGCCTCTCTCAGGTGTTCCCTTCTGTCGAGATGGTTGAAAGGAGAAGAGCCATTCCGGAACCCCTATCTCTGACGGTCAGCTTGCGCGGCAGCCGCGAGGCGCTGGAAAACTGCCAGGTCTTTCACCTGACTGGCCTTCTGGATGCCTTTTCCGAGCCGGTCTTTGTTAAGGTGGTCACCAAATACCTGGAAGAGGGATCCCCTAACCTCATCTTGGATTTGACAGGGATCGACTTCATCGATAGCTCTGGCGTCGGCGCCCTGGTGCAATTGGCCAAGCTGGTGCAGAGCCGTGCGGGTGTCTTTCAGGTGGTGAGCAATCCCCGCATCACCCAAACGGTGAAGCTGGTGCGCCTGGAGAAGTTCCTGTCTTTGCGCAACTCCTTGCAGGAAGCCTTGGATCGCCTGAAGGAAGGAAGTACGGGCAGTACAGAGACCGCCTGATACGTAATTAAGTATGGGTCTGGGAACCTTTTGGGGGATCAGTGCTGGAGCAGGGGATCCCGACTGGATCACGGTCAAAGCAGCCCGCATCCTCAGCACGGTCAACTGGGTGGCCTGTCCCCAAAATGCTGCCGGCCAGCCGGGCTTGGCCTACCAAATTGTGCGCCCTTGGCTGCGACCGGAACAAACCCTCTTGCCGCTTCGCCTGCCCTTTGTCACCCAGCCGGAAGTCCTGCAAGCTGCCTGGCGAGTGGCTGCCCAGCAACTAGCCCCACTCCTAGAAAGGGGAGAAGATGTCGCCTTCATCTGTGAGGGAGACGTGGGCCTCTACAGCACCTTCGCCTACGTGGCCCAAGCTTTGCGGGAGCGGATCGCCAACTTGCCCATTCAGGCCGTACCGGGGGTGTGCTCTCCCTTAGCCGCTGCTGCTGCCCTGGGATCCCCCTTGGTGCTCGGCTCCGAGAAATTGGCGATTTTACCGGCTCTGTTCGCCCTCTCGGAACTGGAGCAGGCTTGTGCCTGGGCTGAGGTAGTCGTCCTCATGAAAGTGGCCTCTGTCTACCCTCAGGTTTGGCAGTGGCTGGCCGAAAGAGGTTGGCTGCAACAAGCCAGCTTGGTGGTCTGGGCCGGCTGGCCTCAGCAAACCCTCTTCCCCACCCTGGAAGGACTGGCCGACTACCGGCCCCCCTACTTTTCCCTCTTGATCCTGCGCTCTCGGCCCCGGAATAAAGATTCTCTTAACCCAGAAAACGGGCTGCGGCTGGATTGAGTTTTCTAGGATAGGGAATGAGTTCCTTCCGGCGATTAAGCCCGAAGCAGGGGTTGGTCGTTGTTTTTTTGCGTTTATTTCTGTTTAGCTCAAGGCTCGCGCCGAGCCAGCTTGTTTCCCCAAAAAATCAGGTGTCCTGTGACGGAAAGAGGCTGAGGAATCCGAATCCAGAATGCTGGGATCCCTCATTGACCTGAACCAAAAAGAGATGAAAAGACCAAGTTAAAGGAATGATCCAGCCTGTTAAGAATGGTTGCCGCCCTTGGTGGAGAGATCGGCTATAGGTTAGATTATGAATGTAGTGATTCAGGCGAGGAGGATAATATCTCATCCCCATCTCAAACGCGAGGCACCGCTTCTCGATTGAATCAAATCCAAAATTCAAGTCCAAGGTTCTCTGTCGGTCAACGCTTTGATCCAAGCTTCCGATCCGTTGCTTCGGCAGACTCTCCTGAGAAGTGGTTGTCTCGCTCAGCAGAGCACCTGGTACCTACGACAGGTTTTCCTCAAAGCAGAAGCAGAACAAGGGAGTTAGGCAGATAGCAGTTGGGCTTGCTGCACAAGCCACTGGGAAAGTGAGAGAGCGCTCTAGGTGTTCCTCAAATAATCCTCAAATAAAAGTGGTTTTGCCAGATCAACAAGCTCAGCCGGCTATTTTGAGTCTCCATTCATGAGCGAGTCAGGGTGGGAAAATCGGTGATCAGGTTCAGGTGCTCTCAACCTGCAAGCTCTGCGAGTCGGAACCAGCGCTCAGTGGGACAAGGACTGCGGGCTTTAGCAATTCGAGGTTCTCTCAGTTCATAGTTTCACTCTCACTTTCAGGAGGTTGCTATGTTTACCTTTCTCTCAAAGATTGCTAGAGCAATTATCCGCATATTTGCTCCTGCCAAGTCCGATCTGGTGGAAGTGGGTTACCAGCCCATCACGGATGATATCTATCGCATCAACGGCTCAGCCTGCCATTTTAGCGATCTGGAGATCTCATCGTAAACCTCAGAGTCGGATTCTGGTGTCGGAGCGGCCACTGGCGCTGGCCTAGAAATTGGAAAAACCTAGAAATTGGAAAAAAAAGCTACAAGTTAAGACAACTGAATAAGTCTTAGTTAAGTCTTGGATGCGGTTAGTCCGCGTCGGCAGGGGTGGTTTTCCTCCCTGTGGCCAAGTTCTACCGGTTCAGTGGTGGCTCCCCGTGGGGGTCACCACTTATTGTTTTGTTGTTTGCAAGTTGTTTGGGAAAATAAGGGGGATGCCTGCGGTTGCCCCGTCTCAACCTGTGTTGCCTTCCCCTGTGGTTTACCCGGCTACACCGGGCGATCTGGATCCCTTGGCCGAAGTTCTGGCGCAGGTTTTTTATCCGCCCTCAGGCCTGCAACGCTGGATCCACCCGATTTGCAAGCTGGGTATTCGCGAAGATTTGCGCCTCAGGCTGGCCGCAAGGGATCCCCACTACTGCTGTCTGGCAGCTGCGGTGGGATCCGAAGTGGTGGGCACTGCCGAGATCTCTTTGCGGGTCACAGCCCACGGGAAGTATCCCTACCTCTCCAACTTGGCGGTGCTGCCCGGCTGGCGGCGGCGAGGAATTGCTCGTCTGCTTTTGCTTAGTGCTGAAGGGGTGGCGAAAGGGTGGGGCTACCGCTGTTTGCATCTGCACGTATTGGAAGACAATCTCCCCGCGCGGCAACTGTACGCTCAACTGCGCTATACCCCCATCGAACGCACCTCTCAACTCTGGCGATGGTTGGGGATCCCTCCGCAGCTTCTGCTCTGCAAGTGGCTACCTTGAATCGGCCCATCGGCAACATTGAGCTGGCAGATTCCCACCCCGCCGGCTTGCTTCATGGTGGTGAGACGAGGTCCTGGACTCAGCTTTTATAAAGTTATGTAAACTAGAAATCGGGTTTTAGAGAGGTCCTAGAG
>NZ_JANSHW010000117.1:0-4311 GCF_047461815.1 Synechococcus sp. R6-10 | reverse complement strand
TGCCCGCCAGGCGGTTTTGGGCTTGGCTGCAGCAGAGGCGGCGGCTTTGCAACTGATGGGGGATCTCGGCCAGCAGGGGGATCCAATCGGCAGCCTTGGTGGGGGTTTGCAGGCCGGATTCGGTGACCAAGCTGAGGCGGATCCCGGAGTGTTGGATTTGCAGCAGCCGCTCGTGGATTTCATCCGCCCGATCCCCCAGATCTGACAGGCGCAAGAGCAGCACTTCCTGCACCCAGCCGGCTGTGATGCGCCGGAACAGCTCCTCCAAATGAGTTCGGGATCCCCAATCGTGCAGGATGGGATCGGCCCCTCGCCCCTGGAGCCAGGCCAACTCCTGTTCCGGCAAAGGGGCATGGGAAGGCGTGTAGAGGTAGCCGCAAACGCTCATGGACAAGCCATTCAACTATTGTCACCGCCGCTGCGCCAGAACGGAATCAAGCACCTGGCGAATGTTGCCCTGGGCCTGTTGCAAGTGCTGACGAGCTTCCTGAGCAGAGCACCCCAGCAAGGCCACAAGGATCGCGGTTTTCACCTCTCCATCACAAGCCTGCAGCAATTGGGCAGCCGTAGTGGGATCCAGATCGCAGGCCAAAGCCACTATTCGCTCCGCCCGTTGCTTGAGCTTGGCATTGCTGGCCTGGAGATCCACCATTAGGTTGCCATAGGTCTTGCCCAAGCGGATCATTACTCCAGTGGAGATCGTGTTCAACACCAGCTTTTGGGCTGTGCCGGCTTTCATGCGGGTGGATCCGAGGATTACCTCCGGCCCCACCAAAGGGGCAATGGCAATGTCCACCTGCTCGGTTAGAGGAGAAGGGTGATTGCAGGCCAGGCCAATCGTGAGCGCCCCAATACTTCTGGCGGCTTGGATCCCACCCAGCACATAGGGGGTACGACCGCTGGCGGCAATTCCCACCACACTATCTTGAGCTTGGAGGTGAAGACCCTCCAGCGCGCGGGCAGCCGCTTCTGCGTCGTCCTCTGCACCCTCTACCGCCTGGGTCAGGGCTTTTTCCCCCCCGGCGATCAAAGCCACCACCTGTGCGGGGGAAGTGCCAAAAGTGGGCGGGCACTCAGCCGCATCCAGTACCCCCAGCCGACCTGAGGTTCCTGCCCCGATATAGATCAGCCGCCCGCCGTGACGCATCCGCTGGGCAATGGCATCGATGGCTTGGGCAATCGGCTCTGCTTGAGCAGCCACCGCTTCCGGCACCCGCCGATCCTCAGCGTTGATCCGTTTCACCAGTTCCCAGGTGCTGAGACGGTCGATCTCGGCTGTGGCCGGGTTGGGGCTTTCGGTCAGGGATCCGGGATCCCAAGCCAATTGTGGAGAAACCATGGCAGCGCTTGTCCAGGCAAGAGGGATCCGCCTTCAGGGATCCTACACTTTGTCTTCTCGGATTCTATCGGTGGCAGGGGGCTCTCCTGAGGGAGCAGTGGAGGGAAAAACTGCGCCAACAGCACCACAACAAGGGCAAGGAGCACCAAGCCGGCCCCCTTCGCCAACGTCCATTCAACCAAAACCTCTGCCAGCGGAAACGCAGCGCGGCCATTCTCCAAAGATGCCCCCATCACAAGCGGCGACCAGCCCAAATACGCCTCAGTCGGCAGCCCAACCGGTGAATTGACGAAGGCGAGCGCCGCCCAGTGGCGGTACTCTAGAAGGTGTTCTAAGGACTCCGTCCCGCTACTGCGATGAGTAAGTCCGTGCAAGCGATGGCAAGGACTCCGTCCCGCTACCGCGACCAGCCTGCCCTGCGCATCTTGATCGTGCGCCATGGTGAGAGCACCTTCAACCTGGAAAATCGCATTCAAGGCCGCTCCGATCTCTCCCGGCTCACCCCCACTGGAGAAGTGCAGGCGCAGCGTGTAGCCGAGGCCCTGGCCGGGATCCCGTTGGATTGCGCCTATTGCAGCCCCCTGTCTCGCGCCCTCGATACCGCTCGCGTCATTTTGAAAGACCGAGAAGGGATCCCTCTGCACGTTACCGATCAACTGCGGGAGATCGACCTGACGGCCTGGGAAGGGCTGACCTTTGCCGAGGTGCAGGAGAAATACCCCGAGGATTACCACCTGTGGCGGCACCATCCCGACACCCTGGAGCTAGAGGGCCGCTTTCCGGTGCGGGATCTCTGGCAGCAGGCGCAGGGGTTTTGGGAAATGCTGGCTTTCCATCTGCAATCGGCTTCGGGCCCCTGGAACCATGGAGCGGATCCCTCCCAGAGACAGACCCTCAATATCCTCATCGTGGGCCACAGCGGCATCAATCGCGCCCTGGTCAGCACCGCCATCGGCCTGGGGCCACACCACTATCACCGCCTTGGGCAGGATAACTGCGCCATCAGCGTTCTCAATTTTCCCGAGGGCCTGCAGGGGCCGCCACAACTGGAATCTCTGAACATCACCGCTCACCTCGGCCAAGCCCTGCCCAAGCGCAAGCAGGGGATGCGCATCTTGCTGGTGCGGCATGGGGAAACCCAATGGAACCGAGAGCGCCGTTTTCAAGGGCAGCGGGATATCCCCCTCAATGCCACCGGGGAGGAACAGGCAGCCAAGGTGGCAGAATTTTTGGCCACTCAACCCCTGCAACTGGCCTTCTCCAGCCCCCTGAAGCGCCCTTGGGCCACAGCCGATGCCATCTGCAGCAACCACAGCAACCTCATTTTGCGCCCAATGCCCGACTTGCAAGAGATCTGCCACGGCGACTGGGAGGGCAAGCTGCAAAGCGAAGTCGAAGCTGAATACCCCGGCGAGCTGGAGCGCTGGCAACGGGATCCCGCCAGTGTGCAGATGCCCAATGGGGAAAACCTTCACCAGGTGTGGGAGCGCACTCGCTCCGCTTGGCAGGAGCTTTTGGCCATCACCGCAGCCCAGTTTCCTCAGGGCACGGCGGTTGTTGTTGCCCACGATGCCATCAACAAGGCGATCATCTGTCAGTTGTTCGACCTTTCCCCCCAAGCCTTTTGGATCTTCAAGCAGGGGAATGGCGCCATTACGGTGATCGACTATCCAGAAGGCAAGGAGGGTGCCCCGGTTTTGAAGGTGTTGAACCTCACCACCCATCTGTCCGGCCAGATCCTGGACTGCACCACCGCTGGAGCTTTGTAAAGATGGGCTCATCCCCTCTCCGCGAGCTAACAGGACGACTAACAGGACAAAATGTGCATCTCCAGGGAGTGCGCCTGTTGGATCCTTGGCGTCAGCGGGATGAAGTAACCGATGTGTGGTTGCAGGAGGGTCGTCTGCGGGCCACCGAGCCGGCAGGGATCCCTGCCGACATCCCCACCATCGATGGCTCAGGCTGGGTAGTGGGGCCGGGTTTGCTGGATCTGTATGCCCACAGCGGCGAGGGGGTTGGCAGCGGTCGCGTAAGCGGTGCGGAGCACTTTCTGGCCCACAGTCGGGAAACCCTGACCTCTTTGGCTGCAGCGGCTTTGGCGGGAGGCTTTACCCAGGTGGGGCTTCTGCCCACCCCCCTTCCTGGAACCGGCCTATTTCCGGTGCTGGATCGCCCGGAACACCTGAACCGCTACCCCCGCCAATTGGGGGATCCCCGCTGGCTGCCCTGGGCTGCCCTGAGCGTGGGTGGCCAGGGAGAAACCCCAACCCCCTGGGGAGAACTGGCGCAAGCGGGAGCAGTTGGCTTTGCAGAGGTTCAGCCGCTGCGCTCCTTGGCTTTGGTGCGGCGGGCTCTGGAGTATTTGCGGCTGGGGAAGAAACCCCTGCTGCTCTGGGCCTGGGATCCCACCTTGGCCGGGCAAGGTAGCCTCTACGAAGGGATCTGGGCGCTGCGCCTAGGGCTGAAAGGGATCCCTGCCAGTGCCGAAACTGCCGCTCTGGCCCGTCTCTTGGAGGTGATCAGGAGCGTTCCTTCCCCTCCGCCTGTGCATATTATGCGCCTGAGCCAAGCCCGCAGCCTGGAGCTGATCCAACAGGCCCAAGCCGAAGGACTGCCGGTTACCGCCAGCACCACTTGGATGCACCTGATCTTGTCCGAAGAGGCCGTCTTTGAGCACCGCTACGATCCCCACCTTCGTCTCCTGCCCCCTCTTCCCAGCGCCGGCGACCGGGAGGCTCTGATCGCCGGAATCCGTTCCGGCAGCCTGGGGATCGCGACGGATCACCACCCCTACACCTACGAAGAGAAAACCCTGCCCTTTGCCGATGCTCCGCCGGGGGCGATGGGCCTGGAGCTGGCTCTGCCGCTGCTGTGGCAACATTTGGTGGCAACGGGATCCCTGACGGCGCTGCAACTGTGGTCTGCCCTCAGCCTGTACCCGGCCCGCTGCCTAAACCTAGATCCGCCCACCC
>NZ_JANSHW010000116.1:0-10233 GCF_047461815.1 Synechococcus sp. R6-10 | reverse complement strand
CCCACAAAGAGAACAAGGGATCCTTTCCCATTCAAAATCAAAAAACCTGAGAGCAGGATCCCCTTGTCTCAGTTCAAGCTGCCTCTGCCGGCGGCCTCTTAACAAAAAACTCGTTCCGTCCGCAAAGGGTCTAGCTAAGAAGCCACCAGCACATTCAGGATCCCGGTGAGGACGGCGCTGAACAAAGCCAACGTTAGGTAGCGGCCAACAGCCGGGTTGTCACCCAGCAGCCGATCGGAAGCGCTGATGGTGAAAAACAAAGACCAGGCCTGAGTAGCGTTGATGGTCTCAAATTGGTTGAATTCAGCGGTGAAGATCTTAGCCATGACTCAATGCTCCCTACAGCTGTGGGTTCGCACCCCTACCTTAACAAAAGTTAACAGCAGCTGCCACGTTTGCGCGGCTACATCAGGACACCGCCGAACAAGGCTGGAATAGGCAGCGTTTTATGGGAGAACTGGGTACACAACCCTCGGAGGGATCTGCATCTAGCGTGGATCAGTTGTATGCGACTCCGTATATAGTATTGGGTGATGCGGGATCCCCACCCAAAATAGGGGCTTTGCCCCTCGACAGAGGTCGAGCAGATGTTCTAACCTTGGCTTCTAGGGTGGCCCAAGAGCGCTCTTCAAGATAGGTGTGCCGGGGTGTTGTCAGCGATGGCCAACCGGGATCCTAAGGCTGAGAGTGTGCCGCATCGCTAGCCTAAGCCCTGTTGAGCGGGTTTAATCTAGGCAGCTTTTGATTTGCCCCAGGCTGTTGGTTAGTACTTAGGAAGCTGACCCCATAGCAACCAGAACAAGGCGCGATGCCGGGAGTTGAGATGAGAATGACGCGTTGTAATGTAGTATCGCCTGTGCGCTCCCTCTGCCGCTGTGCAGCTCAGGTGGGCGGCGTAGCCGGGATCCTGATCGGAACAGCTTGGGGGGGCTTGGCTGTGACTCCCGTTTGGGCTCAGGAGAGTGCTCTACTGGCTCAGGCTGCGGCAGGCCCCATGAGCCGGCAAGAGGTGGCGGAACGGCTGAATCTGGTGCCTGTTTTTGCCATTGTGTCTCAGAACGGCACCCCCGTTGTCGCCAATGTGGAGCGAGATGGCCGCACTATCCAAGTGGTTTCCTTCTGGCTGGATCAAGCCCAAGCCCAGCAAGTGTTGGAGCAGGTGAAAGCCAGCAACCCCGAGATAGCCAGTCAAGCCCGGGTGGTGCCTCTCTCGCTGGGGTATGCCTACGAAAAATCGGAAGAGGAGCGCGCCAAGAATAGTGACCTGTATTTTGAGGTGGTGCCTCGGGCTTCTGATGTGGAAGCAGCCAAGCAGGTGCTGAAGGAAACCGGTCAAGATGTGCCTGCAGAAGCGATTGGTGTGCCTCTGTTCTATGGCCGCTCCGGAGAGGGGCTGCTGACCATCGAGCAGGATGGCCATGAGGTGGTGCCCTTCTTCTTCGACCGCAACGATTTGCGGAGGGCTTTGGATCGGGCAGCGGCGCAGAACCCGGATGTGGTTGGGAAAACCCAGATTGAAGTGACCTCGCTGGCCATTGTGGTAGAGCGTATGCTGGCCCCCGACGCGCAGGCCGATGTGCAGAAAATTGCCTTTATCCCCTCTCGCTCGGCGCTGGAGTATATCCAATCCCTGGCCCGGCCTGCCAATCCTTCTGCAAGTCCCCAGCCTCAGCGTTAACCTAAGCCCCTGATGGGATCCCCGTCTGCTCTGGTGAAGCGGTTAACAGAGTGGCGTGCCCAAGCCCTGAGGGCGGCAAAAGCGGCTGGGATCCCTGCCGAGGAAGTGGAGATTTTGCTCAGGGAACGGCTGGGGTGGGGGCCGTTGGAGCGGTTGATGGGTCGCGCTCCGGCTGGGGAGGGGGATCCCCTGGAGGAGGTGCAGGCCCTTTGGCGGCAAAGGGTGGAAGAGCGCATCCCCCTACAGTACCTGTTGGGCAAAGTTGAGTGGGCGGGCTTGAGCTTGCGGGTGACGCCGGCGGTGCTGATCCCACGCCCGGAGACCGAGCTGCTGGTGGAGCAGGCTTCCCTTTGGCTACAGGCCAATCCTCTGCCGCCGGGATCCTGTTTTGCCGACCTGGGTACAGGCAGCGGGGCGATTGCCATTGCGTTGGCCCATCACCATCCCCAGTTGCGGCTTCTGGCCGTGGATTCCAGCCCAGAGGCATTGGCTGTTGCGGCAGACAATGTGGTAGCCCACCATCTGCAGGAGCGGGTGAACTTGCTGCTGGGATCCTGGTTTGTGCCCTTGGATCCCTGGCGGGGGCAGCTGCGCGGCCTGGTTTCCAACCCTCCCTACATTCCCTCTGCTGAGCTGGCCTCTCTCATGCCAGAGGTGCGACTGCACGAGCCGCGACAAGCTCTGGATGGGGGAGAAGACGGCCTAGCCCACTTGCGACTGTTGATTCAAGCAGCACCGGATTACCTGGCCCCGAACTCCTTTTGGGCGGTGGAAGTGATGCGAGGCCAAGCCCCTTGGGTGGCGGAGCAGTTGCAAGCTAGAGGCTGTTATCGGCAGATCCAAGTTCACCGAGATCTGGCCGGGGTTGAACGGGTGGTCAGCGCCCACTTCGTCGGATAGAAAAGGGTAGGATCCCATAAGATGGGGTATCGCCGGAGCCGGAACTGTCCAAAACTTAAAGCTCCGAGCCCAGAGATCTGAGCACGGATGGGATCCCCTGTCCTTCGCCAGGAGCACTTCTTGAGGGAGCCTTCGCCTACAGCCAAACCCGACCCACCCTTACAGCAGGCCGCCCCTGCCGACGGGCAAGGGGCCGTGGATTGGCAGTTTGCTTTTGAACGCTCTGAGGTGATGCGAGCCTTTCAACAAGAGTTGCTCGTCAGCATCGGCCATGAGCTGCGCAATCCCCTCAGCAGCCAGATGGGATCCCTGCAGTTGGTGTTGTCGGATCTATGTGACTCCCCCGAAGAGGAGCGGGAATACCTTCAAAGTGCCAAAGAAGCGGTGGAGCGTCTGATCAAGCTGCTTGAGGAATACACCCGCCTGGCTCGCCATGACCTGCCCATCCAACCTCTGCGACCGGAACCGACCCGACTACGCCCCCTCCTGCAGGATGTGTACAGCCTAACTCGCCTACAGGCCCAGGATCAGGGCATTCGCTACGAATGGCCGGTTCTACAACCCACCTCGGCCTTTGAGGTGCCCCTTCTCCCCGACAGCCTCACCGTTTGGGCGGATCCCCACGGCTTGGTGCAGGCGCTGCTGGGAGTGTGTCGCTGGGGCATCCGCACCCTACGCTATGGTTCGATGGCTCTGCACCTCTATCCCGCCCCAGAAGGAGAGGGACGTTTGTGCCTAGAGTGGAACCTTGAGGGGAGATGCCATGTGCCCATTCAGACAGAGGGCTGTGCCGCCTGGCGGGTGAGCGAGCGGCTCCTGAGAGAAATGGGAGGCCAGCTGGAACTCTGCGAAAGCGGCCCCTACCGAGTTGGCATCAAGGTGACCCTGCGCCTCGCCCATTGAACCCCAGGCCAGAGGGACTTGGGCCTATCGGCTTCTCAAAGCTGGCCAGTTGGCATCTGCCCTCTTGATCAAGCCGGGGATGTCGCGCTCCCAGTTACGCTGTACCCGCCGGTTGGCGTTCAGGTACAGCTTGTCATCGACGATTTTCCAGGCAAAGGGATCCACCGGGTAAAGGTAGTTGTGGGCCACGGCCCAGGCACAAAACCCGCCGTACTGGGGGGCAAAGCGCTCTGGGTCGTTGCGAAACCGCTCCCGATTCTCGGCGCTGGCAAACCTCCAGGTCACCCCTCCCCACTCCCATTCATACTCTGGGGATCCCTTGACGGGCTTGCCATCGATGAAATAGGCCACCGGGTCATAGCCCCTCAGGGCCAGGCCGTCCGTCGCAAAAAAAGGGCCTGGGGATCCCTCCTCGACAGCCCCAACGACCTGTCCTTGGGCTGGGAGAGACAGGAGCCAAGCTGGGTGAGAAGCAACAGCCCCAACCATCAGCAGCAGCGAGAGCAAAACCCAACGATTTTTGACCATCACGACCTCCCCAATCCTCAATCGAGATAAAAATCTCCTCCACTTCCAGAAAAGCACTGCGCCCTTCCTCTCAGATTCAAAAAGAGACCTGAGAAGACCCTGGCTTCTGCGGACTGGGAACAGTCTGGCCGCAGCGGGGAAATTTGCCTGTGATTTGGATCGGGGAGATCCAATCTAAAAAAAGCTCAACCTTCTCGGCGCAAGGCCAATTCCGCCCGATCCAGTTGCATCAGCACCCGCTCCACCTTTTCGGGGTTGAGAGGCCGGTTGGAAGTGCGGTACTGGGAGGCCAGCGTGTTAAACACCGTGCGCAAAGTGGTAAAAGACTGCAGCTTGTCGTAGCGATGGCCGTGGTAGCGCCCAGAAAACTCCTGGATGGCCTGCATGGCTTCCGCTCGCGCCTCTTCCGGGTTCATCAGGGGATCCCCTTCGGAAAGGACGGTGCGCAGGGTTTGGATCAAGGTCATGCTGTCTTCGTAATACTTGCCGGTGAGACGGGCAGCCTGAGCAACTGAACTCCCTGATCCCAGCAAAAGGGCTACAGACAGGAGCAGGCTGACAAGACGCCGAAAAAAAGTTTTGAGCATGGGGAACCTAATGTAACTTATTTTTAAGCATAAGCCACAGCAACACCAGAGGAGTCATCCAAAAGATGCTGTTCACGCCCTTCAGCGACTTTCTGCAGAGGCTAGGCCAGTACGGATCCCATTGGACAATGTTAGCCCTGATCTTGGGGTTTGCCTGTGCTCACAGCGGATTAGCCTACTTGCGGCCCTGGGGGGAAAGCTGGCTGGGATCCCGTCTGTACCGCATCTTCTTTGCTCTGGTGAGCCTCAGTTTGGCACCGCTGTTGCTCATCTATTTTTTCAACCACCGCTACGACGGGGTGATTCTCTGGGATCTCCAAGCCGTCCCAGGCATTCGCACCACCGTTGCTCTTTTGTCTGCCCTCTCTTTTTTCTTTTTGTATCCGGCCACCTTCAACTTGCTGGAGATCGCCGCCATTCGCAAGCCGGAGATCCACCTGTTTGAAACCGGGATCATCCGCATCACCCGTCATCCCCAAATGGTGGGCCAGGTGATCTGGTGTGTAGCCCATACCCTTTGGATTGGCTCCAGCTTTATGGTGGTGACCTCGCTTGGGCTCATTGCCTACCACCTGTTTGCCGTTTGGCATGGGGATCACCGCCTGGAGCGGAAATACGGGCAGGCCTTCCGCGATCTCAAGGCGCGTACCTCGGTGATCCCCGGCTTGGCCATTCTGCAGAAGCGACAGCAACTGCGCCCCCAAGAGTTTTTTCGCTGGGCCTATCTGGGGGTATTCAGCTTTGTATTGATTCTTTATGCTTTCCATCCCCAAATGGTTTCTGCAGCCAGCCAAGTTGCCTGGTAGCATGATCCCAAAGAACTTCTTTAGTTTGGGAGTGATGGCCTTGCAAGTTGCTTTAGATGCTTTTAATCAAGAACTTTTGACAAGTGATGGGTTGGTTTTGGTGGATTTCGGCGCCCCTTGGTGTGGCCTGTGTCGCTTCATTCAGCCGATTACCGACCGTCTCGTAGCCGAGTGGGGAGGGGCGGTCAAAGTACTGCGGGTGAATGTAGACGACAATTTTTGGCTGCCGCGCCGCTATCGGGTGCGCTCTTTGCCAACCCTAATTTTGTTTGAGAAAGGTCAAGAAGTGCAAAGGCTGGAGCACTTCGCCAGCCGCGATGAGGTGCTTCGCCGCTGCGAGCAGTTGTTTCTTGACCACCTGCGCTACCTGGGTTCGGGAGCCTGCTCATCCTCGTTTGAGCCCCAAGCCCCGCCGCCCGGCGTGTAGAGGGTGATCACGTCGCCGGCTTTTAGGGAGCGGCTGATTTTGCCAGGCAAGGGATCCCCGTTGAGGAGGTTGATCCCCACTTGGCCTGGCCCGCCTCCCTGTTCTCCTTGGGGGGCATAGTGGCGCCGCTCGGTGAGCAGGGAGAGGGTGCAATCCTGCAAAGTCTGGATGGAGCGGATTAGCCCCCAGCCGCCCCGCTGTTGGCCATGGCCGCCGGAATCCTGGCGTAGCTCGTAGCGCAGTACCCGCAGGGGATACTCCAGCTCCAGAGCCTCGATGGGGGTGTTGAGGGTATTGCTCATGCCCACATGCACTCCGTCCAAACCCGGTCGTTGCCGGCTGGCCCCCTGACCACCTCCCAGGGTTTCGTAGTAGGTGAAGTGGCGGTTGCCCAGCACACAGTTGTTCATGGTGCCCTGCCCCTGAGCGATGCTCCGCAATCCGGCCACGGGAGCCAGAGCTTTGAACACCACATCGGCAATGCGCTGCGAGGTTTCCACATTGCCCGCCACCACTGCTGCCGGAAACTGGGCATTCACCAAGCAGCCGGGCGGCGCCACGATCTCGATGGGATCCTCCAAGCCGACATTGCTGGGGGCCGTGGGATCCAACAGACAGCGCAGGGCAAACAACACCGCCGAGCGGGTGACGGCCAGGGGCGCGTTCAGGTTTCCCGCCATGGCCGGAGCAGTGCCGGTGAAGTCCACCCGCAGCTTCTCGCCCTCTACTTCCACCTGCACCCGAATCTCAAGGGGCGCGGGCGGATCCCCGTAGCCCTCCAACCAATCCTCAGCCGTGTAGATCCCATCGGGCAGAGCCTGAATTTGCGCCCGCATCCGCCGGCGGCTGTACTCGATGACCCCTGCGATCAACTGCCAAGCTTCCTCTTCTCCAAAGCGGGCCAGCAACTCCCGAAACCGGCTCATCCCCACTGCGCTGGCCCCCACCTGGGCCTGCAGATCCCCCCGCCGCTGCTCGGCATTGCGCACATTGGCCAGGATTAGGCGCAGCAGATCCTCCTGCCAGTACAACTCTCCTTCTAGAGAGAGCCCAGCCAGCCGTACCGGCGGGATCACCAGCCCCTCTTGCCAAAGTTCTGTGGAGTCGGCGGGCATGGAGCCAGGGCGCATCCCTCCAATATCAGCGTGATGAGCACGGTTCACAGCATAGGCGCAAATCCGGTCGGGATCCCTCCAGCCGGGAATGGCCGCGACCACCGTAACGTCCGGCAGATGGGATCCCCCCTGGTAGGGATCGTTAAGGACAAACACATCTCCGGGTCGCGGGTTGGCTGCCACCACCGCTCGCACCGCCTGCGAAAGGGCGCCCAAATGCACCGGGATGTGGGCCGCCTGGGCAATACAGGCCCCTTGCGAGTCAAACAGAGCTGTGGAGCAATCCCGCCGCTCCTTGATGTTGGCCGAATAAGAACCGCGGATGAGGCGGGCTCCCATCTCTTCGGCAATCCCTGCCAGAGCGTTGGCCATGACCTGCAACCGGATGGGATTGGAGACAGGATAGTTGCTATCCATATCCCTCAAAGCCTACGCCCCAGCCAAACGGCCACCCTGCGGATCCCTTGCCAGAACTGCAAACGACGTTGCCAGCGGGCAAGGGTATGGCGATTCTCGCGCAGACGATCCCGCAGACGCAGCAACTCAGCGGGAGTGGGAGCCAAGGCCTGTTGAGCTGCTTCTCGCCAATCGGCCATGGCCTGCTCTGTGACCCCAAGAGCCGAGCGCAGCTTCAAAATGACAGGAATGAGAGCAACCAGGGCCAAAAACAGCAAGCCGTTGAGGCCGCAAACTGCCCAGACAGCCCATCCCGAACTCCAATTGGCATTCACAGAGAGCTCCGGGTAGGGATCCCGACAAGGCTCACTGCTGCTGCAGCATCAAGGGGCGCAACACCCGGCCATCCCCCACCACAACCACCGTTGACAGCACCTGCTCACCACGGCGGAAGGTAATCGGCACCGATTGGCCTACCGGGGTATTTTGGATGATCTGCTGCACATGTTGCACGGAGGTGACCCGCTGCCCATCCACTCCAATCAAAATATCGCCCTGGGCCAGACCGGCTCGTTGAGCAGGACCATCCTGGAGCAAGCCGACCACCTGCACCCCCTGAACTCGAAGTGCGGGGCCGAACAGACGACGGCTGATGGCGCTCTGGGCTTGCTCGCCGTTCACCGTTTCAATGGCAACTCCAATGAAGCCGTTGCCGACAGCATAGGAGGCAGGCGACCACTGAACCCCGAAGCTGTTGGCGTCGCTGCTGACCTGAACCGTGGAGCCGTGGTGGTTGTAAGCTTCACCCCCAACCGAGTCGCAGGGGTAGGCCACAACTGCATCTGCCAGCAAGAAGGAGATGGGCAGGGCTAGGGCAAGCTTGAACAGATGGGTTGGTTTCTGCATGGTTCGACCCTGGAAACGGTGAAGTAGAAATGAGCTTGAATCCGCGAAGCACTTGGGTGGATGCACCAGCCAGGTGTGGGCAGCTTGCACCGCCCCTCCCTCAGTGATAAACCCAAAATCGCCAACTGTCGATAGGCTTGGCCGTGCTTCTGGGCTGGATCCCAAGGTTTTGCCGGCCTTCCTGTAGCAATTCTTCAAGGTCTTGGGATCCCTGGCAGCACTGGGTTGGCTCGGCGGGGCTCACAAACCGGCAAAGCGATCGGTGGCTTCCAGGAGGGCGGTGCGGATTCCAGGCTCGGTGATGGAATGGCCAGCATCGGGGATCATCCGAAACTCTGCTTCTGGCCAAGCCTGATGCAGCTCCCAAGCAGAGATGGGCGGGCACACCACGTCGTAGCGCCCCTGGACGATCACCGCCGGCAGATGCCGCAGCCGTCCCACCCCCCTGAGGAGCTGATCCTCCGGATCCAAAAAACCGCCGTGGACAAAGTAATGGCACTCAATGCGGGCAAAGGCCTCGGCAAACTCTCCCCGACCAAAGCGCTCGATGAGCTCTGGGCTGGGGATCAACTTGCTGGTGCTGGCCTCCCAGACGGACCAGGCGCGAGCTGCCCTCAGCCGTACCTGGGGATCTGGGTCGTTTAGGCGGCGGTGGTAGGCTGCCAGCAGGTCATCCCGCTCTTCGGGAGGGATCGGCTCCAGGTAATGTTCCCAAGCGTCGGGGAAAAAGTAGCCGGCCCCCGACTGGTAAAACCAGCGGAGCTCAAAAGGGCGCAAGAGAAAAATGCCCCGCAAGACAAACCCTAGGCAGGATTGGGGGTGGGTTTGCCCATAGGCCAGGGCAAGGGCACTGCCCCAGCTGCCCCCGAACACAAACCAGCGATCAATGCCCAGATGCTGGCGCAACTTCTCGATATCCGCCACCAGATCCCAGGTGGTGTTCTCCCGCAGCTCGGCATAGGGGCGACTTTTCCCGCAGCCCCGCTGATCGAACAGCACCACCCGCCAGCGGCTGGGATCGAAATACTGCCGGTAGATGGGATCGATCCCGCCTCCAGGCCCCCCGTGCAAAAACACCACCGGCTTGCCTGCCGGGTTGCCGCACTGCTCGTAGTACAGGGTGTGGAGGGAGGAAACCGCCAGAAAACCTTGATCGTAGGGCTCGATGGGGGGATAGAGATCGCGCGACATAACTTGAAGCTCTGCTGGTCATCACTCTCAGGGTCTGCGCAGGGCAATGGTGGCCTTGGGCGGGATCCCTTCCTGAAAGGTCTCGCCATCCGCGGCCAGGATGACAAATTGCAGCTCCTGACCCGGCTGGGCGCCCAAATTGCTCCAGGGGATGGCCACCTCCAAACAGGCATCCACCACCGCCTTCACTTGATGGCCGATGGCGTGCCAGGTGTGGTACTCCCCTGCCTGAAAGAGCTGGGCTTGCACCTCTGCCGGATGCTGGCCGGTGCCGGGAGGCGGCAGTGACAACCGCAACAGGTGGCGGTAGTGGTAGTTGAGAGGGGCTTCTGCCGGCAACCCCTGCAGGGGAATGGGGCTGTTGACGGTGACGCGGTTGGGATAGAACCACAGCACCAGCAATTGCCTGGGCCGCTGCACCACCGAGTTAAAATCCAGCCGCAGATAGAGGTTGAAGTGATCAAACCCGTACCAGAGGCGGCGAACGGCGCTGTTGCGGTGCATGGTGCCTCGGGCCGCTCCAATCTCCACCCGCCCCGCTTGGCTCCACTCCCGTTCTGCCGGACGACCGTTGATGGCCGGGTGGATAAACCCCTGCGGCAGGCGATCCCCTAGGCCGTCATGATCCTCCAGGGGAAATTGCAGCACGGTCGGCACCGCCTCTCCCAAAGCAGTGTAGAGCGCCTGCAGGTGCTCCCGAAACAACTGGTCGAAAACGGCATCATGGGCGGAGGAGTGGCCTGCCCCAAACCACCAGAACCAATCGGATCCCTCGGCGGCCCAGAGGGCTTCCCAG
>NZ_JANSHW010000115.1:0-1067 GCF_047461815.1 Synechococcus sp. R6-10 | reverse complement strand
CGTCGCGGGTTATTGCGTGGGTATCGTCGGGGAATACAACGCGGGGTACAGCGCGGTGAAAAGCAGGGTCTGCAGCAGGGTTTGCAGCAAGGGCTGCAGCAGGCGATCCTCAGCACTCTACGCGAGATGTACGGCGAGCCTCCCGCAGAACTGGTTCACGAGTTGAGCCAGATTGGCGACCCTGCGCGTCTGCTGGAGCTGCACACCGTCGCGTTGCGGGCGGGCAACTTGGAGGCGTTTCAGCAACGGCTACGAGAGATGGTTCGCAACGACGACTCTACAGCATAAGCGGTGTAGGGGCACTACGCGACGAATAATTTGTTGCATGGGGTATAATAAGGCGCACAGGGGGTACAAGCATATACTTTGGGAACTCTCATGACACTATATTCGTAGAATAGGTGGAAGACAGTTATGTCGCGATACAGGGGAAGTCGGAGCTATCGACATGAGGGGGATGCGCAGAATCCTCTTCTGACAGGGTTGGCGTTTGTCGGGATACTTGCTGCAGTGGCTGTCGCTGGGTGGTTGGTGTGGAGTCACAGCCAAGCCCAAGCGCTTAAGACGCCACTGGCAGTCGGCGCAGGGTTCGATGTGAGCCAGTCGATGAGCAAGGAGCAGAAGCAGCGCGCCGTCGCGTTCCTGAACAAGGTAATTGGCGAAGTTATGCCCGCGCGCACGCCCACCAAAATCTGGCGCTATGCCGAGACCATCGAGACTGTGCATGAGAGTCGCCCTATCGCCTCGAAGGAGCTGAACAAGGTCTCGCGCGACACCATCGAGAACTATCTGGGCAAGTGGGGCACGCGCCCCGATAAGGTGTTGCAGGAGTTCCAGCGTTTTACGGCGCAGTATCCCGAGCGCAAGTTCGTGCTGTGTCTGTTCACCGATGGTGAGTGCCACACGCCCAAAGAGACGCGCGAGCAAGCGGCTCGACTGGCGCGAGACCGCCGAGTGGCGGCTGTGATCGTCGGTCCTGTGATTAACCGCTATCGCCGTGCGGTCGAGAACAGCTACTACGCGCCCCTGCACGACGCGGGCAAGCTGTTCGTGTTCGGTGAAACCGA
>NZ_JANSHW010000114.1:0-3122 GCF_047461815.1 Synechococcus sp. R6-10 | reverse complement strand
TAGAGCAGAACAGGCTCAGGGCTACTGAAAGCCCGCTCCGTACCGCTTAGCGGTCGGAGCCGGGTAGTTTACCCGCTTTGTTCCCGGATTAAGATGCAGGAAACGGGGGCACCTCCAAAACCCCAAAACAAGCCAAAAGGCAAGATTGAGTCTGTACAGCAGGCTTTTGTGCTGAGAGCTAGAGGCCGATGAACGTATCCAAAGGGCCAAGTTTTGACGGCGTGGATCCCCCGGATCCCAAGCTGATCGATGCCTGCGTGCATTGCGGGTTTTGCCTGACCACCTGCCCCAGCTACCGTGTCATCGGCAAAGAGACGGACTCGCCGCGGGGGCGCATCTATCAGATGGAGGCTCTCAACCAAGGTCAAATCTCCCTCTCGGCGGCTACGGTTTCCCACTTCGACAGTTGTTTGGGCTGTTTGGCCTGTGTTACGGCCTGTCCATCGGGGGTGCAATATGACCGCTTAATTGCCGCCACCCGCCCGCAAATCGAACGCAACTACCCACGTAGCCTTTGGGATCGGCTTTACCGCCAGTTCATCTTCTCGGTGTTTCCTTACCCGGAGCGGCTGCAACCGCTGCTGTGGCCTCTCTGGCTGTACCAAAAAATGGGGATCGGCGCTTGGATCCGAAAGGGTCTGGAAAAGGTCTCCCCGCGTTTGGCGGCCATGGAATCCCTGATGCCCCCCCTGGAGGTGGAGCAACTGCTGCCCAAGCGTTACCCTGAGCGGATCCCGGCGGTGGGAGAACGCCGTTTTCGGGTGGGACTCATTTTGGGCTGCGTGCAGCGCCTGTTTGCCCCGCAGGTGAATGAGGCCAGCATTCGCGTCTTGACCCACAACGGCTGTGAGGTGGTGATCCCGCCTGTCCAGGGCTGTTGTGCGGCCTTGCCCCACCATCAAGGGCAACTGCAGCAGGCGGAAACCCTGGCCCGCCAGATGATCGATGCCTTTGCCGATTACGAGTTGGATGCCATTCTGATCAACGCTTCTGGCTGCGGGCATACCCTGAAAGACTATGGCCACCTATTGGCCAGGGATCCCGACTACAAGGAGAAAGCAGCCCGATTTGCCACTCAAGTCAGGGATATTCAGGAGTTTCTCGCCCAGGTGGGGTTAACTGCTCCTCTACATCCGCTACAGCCGGAACCCCTGGTGCTGGTCTACCAGGATGCCTGTCACATGCTGCATGGGCAGCGGCTCAGCCAGGAACCCCGACACCTGCTGCGGCAAATCCCAGGGCTGGAGCTGCGGGATCCCGTCGATGCGGCCCTCTGCTGTGGTAGCTCCGGCGTCTACAACCTGTTGCAACCCCAGGTGGCGGATGAGCTGGGATCCCAAAAGGTGGCCAACCTCCTCAACACCGGCGCCCAGGGGATCGTCTCCGCCAACATCGGCTGCCGCTTGCAAATCCAAAAGCACCTGCGCCTGCAAGGCAAGGCTGGGATCCCCATCTATCACCCGATGGAATTGTTGGATCGCGCCCTTACCGCTGCGCGACGCTTTCGCGAACAAGCTACAGGGACTTCTTCGGGTCAGGCAGAGGTAGCCGAGGCAACCGGTTGAGTGGATCCTGGATTTCCGGTCGCGCTGGCGTAACCTGGCGCAACATAGCCTCCCACCCCACTTCTCTCCCCCATCGCCGATGGGCTATTCCATCAACAGGCCCAAGTCCAGGTGAGGCTGCCACAGATCGGCCAGGCGCTCCAGCAATTGCTCCCGCTGCTGAGCATAGTGGCCCTCCAGCTCCGGCAAGGGATCCCAGCCTTTTTGTCGGCGCAGCCAGTTCAGCCATTGTCGCCGCCACAGGTGGTTGTCAAACAGGCCATGCAGATAGCTGCCCCAAATCCGACCCGTGGGATCCCGCCAGCCCAGGTTCTCTTGCTCGAACAGCGGCAGGCAGCCAGAGGGATCCGCCTGGGTGGATCCCTGATGAATTTCGTACCCCTGGATGGGGGCCAGGGCAGGCCATCGGCTTTGGGTCTGTACCTGCTGGGTGACCTTGGTGGGTTGTAAAACGGTGGTCAAAGGGAGAAAGCCCAGCCCTGGGTAGGTGCCGGCGATCCCCTCCCAGCCTTCGGGATCGGCGATGGTCTCTCCCAACATTTGCAGCCCACCGCAAATGCCGATGATATGGCCGGAGTATTGGCGCAGTTGATCGGCCAGGCCGGTCTTTTGCAACGCGAACAGATCGTTGAGGGTGGTTTTGCTGCCGGGCAGGATGACCACATCCGGGGATCCCAAACTTTGGCCGGGGTGAACCCAGCGCAGATGGACGGTGGGCTCCGCCAACAAGGGGTCAAAATCCGAGAAATTGGCCACCTGGGGCAAACGCACCACAGCAATCTCCAGTCGCCCCTCCCTCAGGGTTTGGCCACCGGCCCGGTCGCGGCGATCTTCCCAAAGCAGGGGGTTGGCTGCAATTCCCATCGAATCCTCTTGGGGCAGAACCCAGTCCACCCAAGGCAAGACCCCGACAACTGGGATCCCGGTGTAGTTTTCCAGCCAATCCAGGCCGGGCTGCAACAGTTCCCGCGAGCCCCGAAACTTGTTGATGACAATGCCCCGGATCAGGGCCCGTTCTTCGGGTTCCAGCAGTTGGAGTGTGCCCACCACATGGGCCAGCGCCCCACCTCGGTCGATGTCCGCCACCAGCCAAGTGGGGGATCCCAAATGCAAGGCAACCCGCATGTTCGCCAAGTCTCGATGTTTGAGGTTCACCTCTGCCGGACTGCCTGCCCCCTCGCAAAGGATCCAGTCGTACTGCTTTTGCAGGCGAGCAAGGGCTTCTTTAACCGCTTGCCAGGCCGGCGCAAACCAGCGCTCGTAATACTCTCCGGCGCGGTAGGTGCCCACCGCCACTCCGTTCAAGACGATCTGGGAAGTCAGGTTGCCCTGGGGCTTCAGAAGAATCGGGTTCATTTCCACCGCAGGGGGGATCCCGGCAGCCCAAGCTTGCAGAGCCTGCGCGTAGGCGATCTCTTTGCCCTCTGGGGTGACATAGGCGTTGAGGGACATATTCTGAGCTTTGAAGGGGGCGACCCTTTTTCCCGCTTTCTTGAGAATGCGACAAAGGGCTGTCACCAAAAGGGTTTTGCCCACGTGGGAAGAAGTTCCCACCAC